>JAZNTC010000141.1:0-3094 GCA_045591605.1 Acutalibacteraceae bacterium
ACCGACGGCGCGGTGGATATCTTTGTGGCAGGGGTCGGCACGGGCGGCACCGTCACGGGAGTGGGCGAATATCTGGAAGCGCAAAACCCTGCCGTACACGTGGTGGGGGTGGAACCTGCCTCCTCGGCGGTGCTGTCGGGCAAGCCTGCCGGCAAGCACGGCTTGCAGGGCATCGGTGCCGGGTTTGTGCCGACGGTGCTGAACACGGCCGTGATGGATGAGATCCTTCCCATCACCGAGGAGCAAGCCTATGCCGCAGGAAGGCTGTTGGCGCGGCGCGAAGGGGTGCTGGCCGGCATTTCCTCAGGGGCGGCCCTTGCCGCCGCCATCGCGGTGGCCAAGCGCCCCGAAAACGAGGGCAAAACGGTGGTGGTGCTGTTGCCCGACACGGGCGAGCGCTATCTCTCCACGCCGCTGTTTCAAGAATAAACCCATATACATGAAGAGGATGAACGGGAATACCGTTCATCCTCTTTTTTCGTGATCGTAAAGTGTATGTTCAAATTACAGGATCGAAGCCAAAATGATACCCAGCACGAAAACGCCGACACCCACCGCCGTGGGGAACCAGATGCCCAGTTTGAATTCGGGTTTCCAATCCAACTTTTTGCAGTTGGCGGAGAACTGAATGCAGTAGGCAACGTAGCGAATGGGGGTGACCACCACACCGACAAAAATGGTCAGGATCAGTTGGATCACCAGCATACCGAGTTTGCCGCCCAGATCCGCATCGTAGGTCTTATGCCCGTCGGCATGGGTCGTGACGATCTGATAATCGTAGTTGAAGATGTTTTTGAATCCGTAGCGGCGCACCGAAATGACCGACGGGATCGCGATCACCAACGCGCCGACGATCGCCAGCAACGGGGTGATCTTCAAGCCGACCGTGATCAGCAACCAGCCGATACAGCAGAAGATGATGATCTTCCAGATCTCTTTCAAGCCGTGGCTCATTTTGTCCAAAGCGGCGTTCTCCGCTTCATTCAATTGCTCTTGCATTTGTTCGCTCATAGTACCCTCTCCTTCTTTAATTAAAAGATAGTTGCCATTTTTCGCTCAACACATCGGTTACGATCACGTTTTCCGCTTCATATTCATCAATTTCATCGCCGTAACGATCGTGGAATTGACGGTTCAACGCGGCCATCTGCTCGCAGGAATACTCCGCGATCGCCACGCGCAACTCGTCCGCCTGCTCTGCCAAGCCACGCATTCTCGCCCTCAGCGACGATACCGTGGCGTGCCGCTTGACCTTGCGCACGATGAACAGCACCAGCAACAGCACGAACAGGGCAACCAACGCAATGGCGATCTTCACCGCAAGGGCAGGTTTCACCACTTCCAACATCAGCAACCCCACGGTGCCGAACGCGCCGGCCGTGCCACCCACAAAGATCGTGATTATAATTGCCGCTTTCGTGGACAGGAAGAGTTTCAAAAAGATAATCAGCAGTGCCGCGAACAGCACGAACACGATACCAAACACGATCAACAGATCCGTCAACACCGCGTCGCCCACCAACTCTTCCACACTCGGCGTATCGACGTCGACGTCGGTGACCTCGGCATCCGCTTCCAGATCGTCGGGTTCGGGCGACACGTCGTCGAGTTCACCGCGTTTGGTGGTGGTGGCTTTGGTTTTCTCGGTGGTTTCGGTGGTGATCGGAACAGCCGCTACAACATCGCCCTCTTGTGCGGAATTACCTCTCACCGCCGCTATCTGTTCTTCGGTCAAACCGGCGGTGATGTCGCCGCCCGATGCAATCATGTCGGAAAAGCTCATGCCCGATGCGCGCAGTTCATCGATCACGCGCACACCCGTCAATTCATCGTATTTTTCGTTCACGGTGTTGAGCAACGTGCCGCACCGCAAGGACGCTACCAGCAACAGTACCGACACAATAATCGCGATTATGGCGAAACCGATGCCCGAACGCTTCCCGCTCAGGTCGTATTCCACACGGGAGAGGTCGATGCGCCTTGTTTCAATATCATAGTATTCGTTGTACAGCGCATCCGCTTTTTCGTCAAAGGCAATGCGCTCACCTTTGAGATTCTTGCTGTGGTTGTATTTGAGTTCTTCCACTTGGGTGCGATATTCGTTGGTGTGCCGCGTTTTGGCATCCGCCCGATCAAATGCATCCTGGCACTTTTTCGCCGTGGTTTCAAACCGCATCTTTTCTTCGGCGGTGGCGCTTTCCACCGCCAGTTTGTACAGCGCATAGTCCTTGATCGGAATGGCTTTGGCGGCAAGTTCGCTGTCGCTTGCCACGTCTTCGGAAATCAGCAGTTTGCCCCACAGCGCAAGGGCGGTGTCCGCCTTCTTTTCCAGCGCTTTTTGGAAGTATTCGCCGGCTTTTTGCAGAGAGCCCAACGCCAACTGCTGGAAGCCCAAGTTGCACAGATTCGCCGCTTCGGCGGCGAGCATATCGTCCGCCGCAAAACTGCCGCCTGCTTTTTTCTCGGCGCTCACACGCAGGTCGCCGATCAGGCTGTCGATGTTACTGCACAGTTTTTCCTTGGCACCCAGTTGTGCCAGATCCACCGCTTGATAGGCGGCGAGTGCCGTGGGCAACTCTTCGGGACGCATATCTTTCAGCGCAGTCACGATGTATTTCGATTTGTTCTTCTGCCGTGCCGCCGCGATCATGCGGATGTAACGGCTCCATTCGTTTTTCACCCACGTGGCGTTCACGTAGTCGGGTTTCGTGCCCACCAGCACCATCACCGTGGCACTCGAAAGCGCGGCATAGATGATGGGCTCGTATTCCTGCCCTGCCTTATCCTTCAACGTGACATTGGAAAAGAACACTTTCAGCCCCAGATTTTTGGTGAGGTAATAGTAGATCTCCTGTGCGAGCAAGCTGTCCTCGGTGGGGCGTCCGTGCTCATCCGTCGCTTTGAAGCTGATGAACACGTCGTACGGCTCTTCTTTTGCGGCGATAAGTTTGATCTTCTTTTGGTATTCGTCGATGGTCTGCGCTTCGGTCATGTAATATTCCGCCATGCCGCGCGCGGCTTTCATCACCGCCATTTTGTAATCCGCATCGTCCAAAATGGAATCCTCGATGGTGCGGTGGCAGGTGGGCAGATA
>JAZNTC010000142.1:0-11707 GCA_045591605.1 Acutalibacteraceae bacterium
TGGACTGCTTCATTGCACGGCGGAACGCAACGCGGCGCTCCAGCTGAGCAGCGATGGACTCAGCTACGAGCTGAGCGTTCATCTCAACGGGCTTAACCTCGATAACGTTGACGGAAACTGCAGTACCCATCATCTTCTCAAGGTCGATGCGGAGCTTATCGATTTCAGCGCCGCCCTTACCGATAACCATACCGGGCTTAGCGCAGTGGATGAACACTCTTGCCTTACCGGAGTTATCGCGTTCGATTTCGATCTTCGGGATGCCGGCATCGAACAGCTTCTTCTTCAGATATTCTCTGACATTGTAGTCGGAAACGAGGGTATCACCGAACTTATCGGCAGCTGCGTACCATCTCGAATCCCAGTTCTTGATTACTCCAACACGAAGGCCGTGCGGATTCACTTTCTGACCCATATACTCAGCCTCCCTCTTATTCTTTCTCTTTCACCGACAGGGTGATGTGGCTTGTGCGCTTCAGGATTCTGTCGCCCGAGCCTTTGCCGCGGGGCATCATTCTCTTCAGCGTCATACCGGGGGTTACATAGCACTCGGAAACGTAGAGTTTCTCGGGGTCCATGTGGAAATTATTCTCAGCGTCTGCCACAACGCGGTCAAGGAGCTTGATCAGGGGCTCGCAGGCAGCTTTGCGGGTATTCTTCAGAATACCGGCTGCAACGGCGGCGTCCTTTCCACGAATGAGATCGAGGACGATCTTGACCTTGCGAGGGGAGATGCGGATGAAGCTTTCAGTAGCTCTTGCTTCCATTTTTCTTTATATCCTCCCTTGCGAATCAGTTACCGTTGTTCGATGTCTTGGAGCCGGCGTGACCCTTGAACGTACGGGTGGGGGCGAATTCGCCCAGCTTATGGCCGACCATATCTTCGGTGACGTACACCGGCACGTGCTTGCGCCCGTCATGCACCGCGAAAGTATGACCCACGAAATCCGGGAAAATCGTGGAGGAACGGCTCCAGGTCTTCAAAATGCGCTTTTCGCCAGCAGCATTCATTTCTTGGACGCGCTTGAACAGCACAGGCTGTACATAAGGTCCTTTTTTTACGCTTCTGCCCATTATCCTGATTCTCCTTTCGCTTATTTACCGTTGCGGCGCTTCACGATGTACTTATCGGAGCGGTTGTGATTTTTGCGAGTTTTGTAACCCAGCGCGGGCTTGCCCCACGGGGTAACAGGACCGGGACGGCCGATGGGGGATTTGCCCTCACCACCACCGTGCGGGTGATCGCAGGGGTTCATGACCGAACCGCGGACGGTGGGTCTCCAACCCATGTGACGCTTACGGCCGGCTTTACCGAGGTGCACGTTCTCGTGCTCGACGTTGCTGACCTGACCGATGGTCGCCATGCATTCCGCCGGAACATAACGCATTTCGCCGGAGGGCAGACGCACCAGCGCCTTGCCGCCTTCTTTGGCGACCAGCTGAGCCATAACGCCGGCGCTGCGGGCGAGCTGAGCGCCCTTGCCGGGGTACAGTTCCACGTTGTGGATGAAGGTACCGGTGGGGATGTTTTGAAGCGGCAGGGCGTTGCCCGGCTTGATATCGGCTTCGGCACCGGAGGTGACCACGTCACCCACCGAGAGACCGTGAGGCGCAATGATGTAGCGCTTCTCGCCATCCTCGTACTGCACCAGCGCGATGTGCGCGGAGCGGTTGGGATCGTACTCCAGCGTCAGCACGGTGGCGCTCATGCCGCCCTTGTTACGCTTGAAGTCGATGATACGATACTTACGACGGTTGCCGCCGCCACGGTGGCGAACGGTGATGCGGCCATAGCTGTTGCGGCCGGCATTCTTCTTCAGCGGAGCAAGCAAGCTCTTTTCGGGAGCCACTTTGGAAAGGCCGCTGTAGTCCATCGTCGTCATGCCGCGACGACCGTTGGTCGTCGGCTTATAACTGATGATAGGCATTTATTTCACTCTCCTAATTCGTTGGCTTGGCGGGAGATCTATTCCTCCCATACATTGCCGTTCGGGTGATTGTCGTTTAGAACAAACCGTCGAAGAACTCGATGGCCTTGGAGTCAGCGGTCAGGGTGACGATCGCCTTTTTCCAGTCGGAGGTGTAACCCTCGTGACGACCCATGCGGCGAAGATGACCCTTCATGCTGATGGTGTTCACCTTTTTCACCTTGACACCGAAGATTTCTTCCGCCGCTTTGGCGATTTCGATCTTGTTGGCGCCGCAGGCGACTTTAAAGGTGTACTTTTTCTCCGGCAGACCGGTCACCGCTTTTTCGGTGATGATCGGCGCGATAATGATGTCACGTGCGTTCATCAGTTGTACACCTCCTCGATCATAGCGACGGCATCCTTCGCCACGATGAATTTATCGCAGTTCAGAATATCGTACACATTCAGGGTGTTGACCTGCGCGGTCTTCACACCGGGGATGTTGCGAGCGGACTTGATGATCTTCTCATCGTTTTCCGCCAGCACCAGCAGAACCTTGCAATCCGCTTCCAGCGCGTTCAGCATAGCAGCGATGCTACGGGTCTTGATCTCTTCGAGAGCGAGACCGTCCACAACCAGCATCTCTTCTGCCGCCACCTTAGAGGAGAGGGCAGACTTCATAGCCAGACGGCGCACCTTCTTCGGAAGAGCGTAACGATAGTCGCGCGGCTTCGGGCCGAGCGCGATACCGCCGTGAATCCACTGAGTGGCACGGGTGGAACCCTGACGGGCGTGACCGGTGCCCTTCTGACGCCACGGCTTACGGCCGCCGCCGCTCACTTCCGAACGGGTGAGCGTGGACTGCGTGCCCTGACGCTGATTCGCAAGATAGTTCACAACAGCACTGTGCAACACGGTCTTGTTGGGTTCGATGCCGAACACTTCCGCCTTCAGCTCCATGGAACCGGTGTTGGTGCCTTTCATGTCAAAAATCGATACGGTAGGCATGTTTCTTCCTCCTTCCCTTAGGCTTTCACACTGTCGGAGATGATCACGATGCCGCCCTTAGCGCCCGGAACAGCGCCGCGCACAGCGATCAGATTGTTCTCCACATCGACCTTCACGACGTCCAGGTTCTGAACGGTCACACGCTCAGCACCCAGATGGCCGGCGGCCTTGGTGCCCTTGAACACGCGGGACGGGGACGAGCACGCGCCGAGCGAGCCGGCATGACGCGCCACCGGACCGGTGCCGTGGGATTCCTTCAAACGCGCATGGTTCCAGCGCTTGATCGCACCGGCGTAGCCCTTACCCTTGCTGGTGCCAACCACGTCCACGTGGCCCCCGGCAGCAAAGATGTCAGCCTTGATGATGTCGCCGACGTTCAGTGCGCTGCAATCTTCCAGGCGGAACTCGCGAAGCGTGCGCTTCGGCGCGACATCCGCCTTATCAAAGTGCCCTTTCAGGGGCTTGGTCACCGCCTTGGCGCTGATATCGCCAAAACCGACCTGGACGGCTTCGTAGCCGTCGTTTTCCGCCGTCTTCTTCTGCACGACCACGCAAGGGCCTGCTTCGATGACGGTCACCGGGACGACGTTGCCTTTTTCGTCGAAGATCTGGGTCATACCGATCTTCTTACCGATGATGCTCTTTTGCATTTGTCTCTACCTCCATTGGTTATTGGTTGGCTTGCAGCCAACATGACCTCGCTTCGTGGATTTCGGAATCTTGCGATTCCCGATCCTACTGCAGTTAACCGAAGTTCTTACAGTTTGATCTCGATTTCCACGCCGGCGGGGAGTTCAAGCCCCATCAGGGCCTCAACTGTTTTGTTCGACGGTCTGAGAATGTCGATCAGACGCTTGTGGATGCGGGATTCGAACTGCTCGCGGGAATCTTTGTACTTGTGCACAGCGCGCAGGATGGTGACAACTTCCTTTTCGGTCGGAAGCGGCACGGGACCCGACACGCGCGCGCCGGTACGGCGAGCGGTTTCTACGATCTTGCCGGCGGACTGATCCACCAACTGAGCATCGTAACCCTTGATGCGAATACGGATTTTCTCTTTGACTGCCACTGAAAAACGCCTCCTTAAAATTTTTGAGTTGGCGGGCGACGCCGAAACCGAACACTCTGCCGGGTGTTTCTTCACACCCCGTCAAAAAACCGGAACACTTGTGTGAGATCCAAGCCTTCCGGGTACGGTCTAAGCGCCCTGCAAGCCTTCACGGCGAACGGAACCATGGCACACCTGCGGCGTGAGTTCCGCATTGCCGTTCCTTGCAGTTTATTACTTGTCGCCCGGTTTAAAATCGGACATACTCCGCGGAAAAACCGACCGTACCGGTCGCAACCTCCCGCATCATCGCATATCGTGCAGTCTGCAAACGCAGCAAAAAGGGCAGAAATTCCCTATGTTTCGCATACGCGTGCCTTGTAATCATACTACATATCCTCACAAATTGCAAGCATTTTTTTGAAATTTTTCAAAAAATTATTTGTGCCGCAATCCCTTGTGTTTTGGCGGTTTTCAAGCACAATTTCTTGTGGCGCGTCGAATGTCGTACGCGGACGGGCGAAGTCACCCGTCCCTACCATGCGACATCTCCACCGTAACATCTTCCATTTTGCCAACGGCAAAACAGCCTCCGTTCAGGATGCCAAGAAAAACATTTGCTCTTCCACCTAACGCCCCTTATTTACCTTATTATATAGCACCGTTTTGTGCCACCGTACGTTGTGCCTTCCCATTCCAAAACAATAAATATCCCCCGGCAAAGCCGGGGGTTTTTCACATGCGGGCAAAGCCCTCTGCTCCTCGCAACGCGTCAAACGCGTAAGACGGTCTGCCAACCGCGTATTTAGTTACTTCTCTTTCTTAAATGGTGTGTCATTTGCAAATGTAAGTTGATCCCCCAGCTGATCTTCCTTGAGTTGGTTTTGTATATATTCCGCAATTCGGCTCGTATTCTTACCTGCGGTATCCACATAATAGCCTTTACACCAAAACTCTCGGCTTCGGTATTTGTATTTTAACTCGCCGAATTGCTCATAGAGTATCGTACTGCTTTTCCCTTTTAGGTACCCCATGAACGATGATATTGACATCTTCGGAGGAATCTCTACAAGCATATGTACATGATCCGGACACACTTCTGCCTCTATTATATTTATCTTCTTCCACTCACACAGTTCTCTCAATATTTTTCCTACTGCTTAGCGCTTCTCTTTGTAAAACACTTTCCTTCGATATTTCGGCGCAAATACTATATGATATTTGCAATTCCATTTCGTATGTGATAAACTATGTATGTCATTCATTCCCATGGTGAATGTCCTCCTTTGTTGTTTTGAAATGCAGTTGGCAGACCGCATTTCCATTATACAACAAAGGAGTTCTTATTTCTTCCTCATCGCCATAGGCTTCACGGAACCACGCGTCTAACGCGTGGTTTTACTTTTACAAAAAACAAGGCAAAGCGTACGCTTTGCCTTGTTTTTTTATCTTGTTTTTCGAAACTGTGCAGGGGAAAGCCCCATGCACTTTTTAACTGTATTGGAAAAATAGTGTGGGGTGTTTCGCCAAACTCGCGGCGAAACCGCTTACTCTCCTGCTACATTACGCCAATTCGTTCAGACGGGTGGCAATGGCGGCAAGGAAGTCCATCGTGTTGACTCCACGCTTGTTTTCCAAGGTGGACAGCCCGATCAGGTCTTTGGTCATCACGCCGCTTTCGATCGTGCCCACGGTGGCGGATTCCAATTTATCCGCAAACGCGCACAGGTCCGGCAGGTTATCCAGTTCGCCGCGCTTGCGCAACGCGCCCGACCACGCAAAAATGGTCGCCACGGGGTTGGTGGACGTCTCTTCGCCTTTCAGATGGCGATAGTAGTGACGGGTCACCGTGCCGTGCGCCGCTTCGTATTCATACTTGCCGTCGGGCGATACCAACACGCTGGTCATCATGGCAAGCGAGCCGAACGCAGTCGCGACCATATCGCTCATCACATCGCCGTCGTAGTTCTTGCACGCCCAGATGAAGCCGCCTTCTGAACGGATCACGCGCGCCACCGCATCGTCAATCAAGGTGTAAAAATACTCAATGCCGGCGGCTTCAAACTTGTCTTTGTACTCGTTTTCGTACACCTCGGCAAAGACATCCTTAAACCGATGGTCGTACACCTTGGAAATGGTATCCTTGGTGGAGAACCAGATGTCCTGACCGAGCGACAGCGCATAGGTGAAGCACGCACGCGCAAAACTGCGGATGGAGGCGTCGGTGTTGTGCACGCCTTGAATGATGCCCGGTCCTTTGAACTCGTGGATCGGGCGGCGTTCCACGCGACCGTCGGGATAGGTGACACACAGTTCCGCCACCGCCGGACCGTCCACCGCAATCTCGCTGTTCTTGTACACATCGCCATAGGCGTGACGTGCCAAGGTGATGGGCGCTTTCCATGTTTTCACGTTGGGATTCACGCCCTCCACCAACACGGGCGCACGGAACACCGTGCCGTCCAACATGGCACGGATGGTGCCGTTGGGACTTTTCCACATCTCGTGCAGATTATATTCCTCCACGCACTGAGCATTAAGGGTGATGGTAGCGCATTTCACGCCGACACCGTATTTTTTAATTGCTTCGGCGGCATCCACCGTCACTTGATCGGCGGTTTCGTCGCGGTGCGGCAACCCGAGATCGTAATACTCGGTTTTCAAATCCACAAACGGGCAGATCAACTGCTCTTTGATCTCTTTCCAGAGAATACGGGTCATTTCGTCGCCGTCCATTTCCACAAGCGGCGTGGTCATTTTGATCTTATCCATGGTTTTCCTCCGTTTTCACAATCAAACCCAAATCGGCCAGTTGCACCGCATCCACGGGGGCAGGGCAATCGGTCATCGGTTCGGTCATATTCTGCACCTTCGGGAAGGCGATCACGTCACGCAACGTGCCGGCTTCCAACATCTGCATCACCAGGCGATCCAAGCCGATACCCATGCCGCCGTGCGGGGGGGCACCAAAGCGGAAGGCGTTGGTGAGGAATCCGAATTTCTCCGCCGCCTCTTGGTCCGACAGACCGAGCGCGCGGAACATCTTCGCTTGCAACTCGGGGTCGGTGATGCGGATCGAACCGCTCGCCAGTTCCACGCCGTTGAGCACCAAGTCGTATGCCTTCGCATACACTTTGTCGGGATCACTGTCCAAATAGGGGATGCTTTCATCAAGGGGGGAGGTAAAGGGATGGTGCATCGCATCGTACTGTTCGGTTTCGTCGTTCCACTCAAAGAAGGGGAATTCGGTGATCCAGAGGAGGTTGTATCCCTTGCGCTCAATGCCCAGTTTGTCCGCTACCGCCAAGCGCAGCGCGCCCAACACCGGCAGGGTCACACGGGTTTTGTCCGCCACGATCAGCACCACGTCGCCTTGTTCGGCACCGGCGGCGGCGAGCAAACGAGCGAGTTCCTCTTCGCTCATAAACTTCGCAAAGGAGGATGCCACACCGTCGGGGGTTAAGCGCGCCCAGGCGAGGCCCTTCGCGCCGATACCGCGCACCATTTCGGTGAGTTTGTCCACCTCTTTACGGGTGAGGACGTTCACCGCGTTCTTCGCGGTGATGCAACGCACCGTTCCGCCGGCTTCCAACGCCGAGGTGAACACCCCGAAACCGCACCCTGCCACGGCATCCGACAGATCAATGATCTCCATGCCGAAACGGGTGTCCGGCTTATCCGAGCCGTAACGCGCCATCGCCTCGTTATACGAAAGGCGCGGCAACGGCAACGGCACGTCCACGTCCAACACCTGCTTAAACAGCGTTTTCATAAACCCTTCACCAATGGCCAGCACGTCCTCCACGTCCACGAAGGACATTTCCATATCGATCTGGGTGAATTCCGGCTGACGGTCGGCGCGCAGATCTTCGTCGCGGAAACAACGCGCGAGCTGGATGTAACGATCAAACCCTGCCACCATCGACAACTGCTTATACAACTGCGGCGACTGCGGCAGCGCGTAAAATTCGCCTTGATGCACGCGCGACGGCACCAAAAAGTCACGCGCCCCTTCGGGGGTGGATTTGATGAGCATGGGAGTTTCCAACTCAATAAACCCTTGGCTGTCAAAATAGTCACGGGTGACCTTCGCAATGCGGTGACGCATCAGCAAATTGCGTTGCAAATCAGGGCGGCGCAGGTCGAGATAGCGGTACTTCAAACGGGTGAGTTCCGCCGTGCTTGAGTTTTCCACAATTTCAAACGGCGGCGTGTCGGCTTTGTTCAAAATGCGCAGTTCCAAAACGGCGACTTCCACATCACCGGTGGGCAGATCGGCGTTTTTCGCGGAACGGATGCGCACCGTGCCGCGCACCGCCACCACAAATTCCGAACGCAGGGTGAACGCTTTGTCGAACACCGCGCGGTCGGTCGCTTCGTCGAACGCCAACTGCACAATACCCGTGCGGTCACGCAAATCCACAAAGATCAACTGCCCCAGATCGCGCTGACGTTGCACCCAGCCGAACAGCGTTACTTCACGCCCATCGTCCGCGGCACGCAATTCGCCGCAATAGTTGGTGCGTTTCAAACCTTGAATCGTTTCCATAAACCTACCCCCATTTATTCCGTCTTGCCGAACAGCCCTTTGAGAGCGTTGGTGTGTTCATCGCCGCCCATCGCCATTTCACCGAACAGGTCAGTAATGGCGGCGAGCTGGCGGTCGGTCGCTTTGTTGCACAGCGCGGTGTACAGCCCGTCATCCAAGCCGATCTCTTCACTGGTGCCGTTTTCCATATCTTTCAGTTGTGCGCGGCCGGTATTCAACTCGTTATCGCCCACCACAATGACATACCGTGCGCCGATTTTGTCGGCATATTTCATCTGTGCTTTCAAACCGCGTCCGCACAGATCGGTTTCCACCGCGACACCGCCTTGGCGCAGACCGTCCGCAATCGCAAAGCAACGGGCGACCGCGGCTTGTCCCATCGGGGCGAGATACAGTTCGGGGCGCGTCTCCTCCGGGAAGGGAGCGCCGATGGCATCCATCACCAACAGCAAGCGTTCGAGCCCCATGCCGAAACCGAGCGACGGGGTGTGCGCGCCGCCGAGTTCTTCAATCAAGCCGTCGTAACGACCGCCGCCGCACACCACCGCTTGCGCGCCCAGCGCATCCGACACAAACTCGAACACGGTGCGCGTGTAGTAATCCAGACCGCGCACAATACGGGTATCCAATTCAAACGGAATGGAGGCCGCACGCAGGCAATCCTGCACCGCCGCAAAGTGGTCACGGCAATCGTCGCACAGATAGTCGATCATAACCGGCGCGTTTTCCGCGATCTGCGAGCAGACGGGCGATTTGCAATCCAAAATGCGCATGGGGTTGCGTTCCAGACGACCGCGACAGGTGTCGCACAGCGTTTCCTCGTTGGCGGCAAAATACGCTTTGAGCGCCTTGTGATATTCCGCACGGCAGGTGGGGCAACCGATGGAATTGATGTGCAAACTGACACCCGTGATGTTCAGCATATCCAGCACGCCGCGCGCCAGCGCAATCACTTCGGCATCCGCCTGCGGCTCGGCCGCACCGAAACATTCCACACCGAACTGGTGGAACTCACGCAAGCGACCTGCCTGCGGTTTTTCGTAACGGTAGCAAGAGGTGAGATATGCCACCTTCACGGGGAGTGCTTCATTGTTCAGGCTGTGTTCCAACAAGCAACGCGCCGCACCGGCCGTCCCTTCGGGACGCAGGGTGATGGAACGGCCGCCCTTATCTTCAAACGTGTACATCTCTTTTTGCACCACGTCGGTGGTTTCCCCCACCGAACGGTGGAACAGTTCGGTGTGTTCAAACACAGGGGTGCGCACTTCACGGTAACCGAAATTGCGCGCCACCGATAGCGCGGTCTGCTCAATGTGTTGCCAACGCGCGCTCTGGGAAGGAAGCACGTCCTGCGTGCCGCGCGGTGCTTTGGTGAGAATCGCCATAACTGTTTTCGTCCTCTCGTTTTTCGAAATGCAAGGGGCAGACTGCGCGTCCGCCCCTTTTGGTGTTGGGTTGTATCAGGTTTCGCTGCGCACGATTTCGCGCCAGTCGAGGTCGCCGCGCTCCAAACCGTGGATGAGCACTTCCGCTGTGGCGATGTTGGTGGCCACAGGAATGCTGCGCACATCGCACAGCCGAAGCATATCCGCTTCGTTCGGCTCGGTAGTCTTTACGGTGAGCGGATCACGGAAGTAGAGAAGCAAATCGATCTCGTCACACGCCACACGCGCCGCGATCTGCTGACTGCCGCCCTGCGAACCGCTCATGTAACGGGTGATGTTGAGACCGGTTGCTTCGCTCACCAACTTGCCCGTCGTACCGGTTGCACACAGGTTATGACGGCTCAAAATACCGCAGTACGCAATGCAAAACTGCACCATTAATTCCTTTTTCGCATCGTGAGCAATCAATGCAATGTTCATTTTCGTTCTTCCCCTTCCGTGAAATCACATTTTTTGTAACGGCAGCAACGGCACATCGTCGCCGCAAAAGCGACGGGCGATGTTGCGAAAGCACGCCGCGGCCGTGCCGTTTTCCGGCAACGGGCGCCCGTTTGCCACCGCAATGTTCAACTGTTCATCCTCCGGAATCGCGCCGATCAACTGCACCCCGGCGGTGTCGATGATCGTGTCGAGATCCGGCATTTTCCCTTGCAAAACGGGGGTCACGCGTACACGGTTGATGATCAGCCGCGCCGGAATCTCCGCCTGCTCCAACAAATCGGCCACCAACCCGGCATCCCGTGCACAGATCAAGTCGGGTGTGGTCACCACCAACGCCGTGTCCGCCGCCGCGCATGCCGTTTCGAATCCCGGACCGGTGCCGGCAGGGCAATCAATCAACACGAAATCGTACAAACGGGCAAAGCCACGACACAAACGGCGCAGATCGTGCGGTGAGCAAAGGGCTTCCAGTCGGGACGGTGCAGGCAACAGTGCCAACTTGTCGCTGAAACCGGAGGGATACACCGCTTTGATCGGTTCGCAGTTTCCTGCAAAAATATCCGACACGTCCAGCATAATATCCTGCCCCACACCGAGCATCAAGTCCAGACTGCGCAGACCGGCATCGCCATCCACCAACAGCACTTTGGCGCCTGCCGCCGCCAGAGCATAGCCCAAACCGGCAGACACCGTGGATTTTCCCGCGCCGCCCTTACCGGACGTCACCACTGCGATTCGGCCCATACTCTCCCTCCGTCCTTTCGGTTTTCACACCGCATTCTGCGGATATTGTATCACAAATTTTTCCGTTAGTAAACCGTTTTTCGCGTTTTTTCTTATTTTTTTGTAAATTATATACACTATTTACCCTTCGCTCACACCAAAATAGGTGTCCAGCACCGCCCGCGCCACCTGCATGGATGCCGCCGACGTGCCGTTTTCCACCACCACCGCAATCGCCACTTCGGGGGATTCCACGGGCGCATAGGCAATGAACACCCCATGATCGCTGTGGTTTTGTGCCACCTGTGCCGTGCCCGTTTTGCACGCCACCGTGTAGGCGGCTTTGCGAAAACACGAAGCCCCCGTGCCGCGCGTGGCCGCCAACACCATCCCCTCGCGCACCGTTTGGATTGCCTCTTGCGAAAACATACCCCTCGATGCAATCTGCGGTGTATAGACCTCTTTCACCCGTCCGTCGCTTGCCAGACGGCTGTGGAACAGGTGGGTGGTGTAGCGCACACCGTCGTTTGCCAAGGTCATGGCATACGCCGCCAGTTGGATGGGAAGTCGGATCGTAGCCATG
>JAZNTC010000143.1:0-2947 GCA_045591605.1 Acutalibacteraceae bacterium
ACCCCGCCGAAGACGGCGGCGGATTTGACGTAGACGGTGGGGGCACCCTCCACGGCAGGGATGCGGCGGTGATTCTCGGTGCCGCCGAAGATGCCGCCGGAGGTCACCTCCACGTTGACGTTTAGGGGCAGATGGATCTCCACCCCGCCGAAGACGGCGGCCACGTTCAGCGTGCAATCCTCGGTGATGATCGAGGTAGAGGCGAACACGTCCACGCCACCAAACACGGCAGAGACGTCCGCACCGCGGAAGGGTCGGCCGTCACAGCGCATCTCCTGCCCCGAGAACACCGCCACGCAACGGGAATGGTCTGCGGAGGGGTAGGAGCGGCTTGCCGGCTGTGCTTCGTTTGGCTCCGGCGCTTTTTTGCGCTTGCCGAACAGCAGGGAGAGACCCACCAGCACCGCCACGATGGGCAGCGCCAGCTTCCACAGCAGGTCGTAGGACAACACCCCTTGGGCACACAGCAGGAAGAATACACCGAACAGCAGGCCGATGAAAGCCCCCCACTTATTGTCATCCGTCAGCAGACCGATGACGCTGGGCACCAGAATAAACAGCGTCCACCAGCCGTCAAAAAATAGGTTAAACTCCAGCAGATCCAAGGCGTTGATGCCCAGCAGCACGCCGACGGCGATGAGCACCACACCCCAGAGAATGCGGTTGGCCTTTGCTTTCATACAATCACTCCTTAGTATTACGAGTACGGGCGGAACAAAGAGCGCCGAAACACCCCGCTTTGCGGCGGGTTCGGGTTTGACTGCTCACCCTACGCAAAGAACGCCAAGATCAAACCGCCGGCGATAACCGACGCGATCTGACCGGACACGTTGACACCAATGGAGTGCATGAGCAAGAAGTTTTGCGGATCTTCTTTCAGACCCATCTTGTGCACCACACGACCGGACATCGGGAAGGCGGAAATGCCGGCCGCACCGATCATCGGGTTGATCTTCTTGCCTTCCGGCAGGAAGATGTTGATCACTTTTGCAAACACCACACCGAACGCGGTGTCGAAGATGAATGCCACCAGACCCAAGCCGAGAATCAGCAAGGTGGCCGGATTCAGGAATTCCTCTGCCTGCATGCGGCATGCGATGGTGATGCCGAGGAAGATGGTGATGAGATTTGCCAACACGTTCTGTGCGGTCTCCGACAAAGAGTTGAGCACGCCGCATTCGCGAATGAGGTTACCAAACATCAGGAAGCCGACCAATGCCACCGATTCGGGTGCCACGATGCCGGCGATCATAGTGATGATGATCGGGAACAGAATACGGGTCAGTTTGGACACCTTTTGCGGTGCATACGGCATACGGATCATACGCTCTTTCTTGGTGGTGAGCAACTTGATGACGGGGGGCTGAATGATCGGCACCAACGCCATATACGAATACGCCGCCACCATAATGGCGCCCGTAATGGGACTGGTGGGACCAAGCAGTTTGTTTGCCACCACGATTGCCGTCGGACCGTCTGCCGCACCGATGATGCCGATGGATGCCGCCGCCTTGATGTCAAAGAACAGCGAGGCAATCACCAACGTGGCAAAGATGCCGAACTGTGCCGCCGCACCAAAGATCATCAGTTTCGGGTTGGAAAGCAGAGGGCCGAAGTCGATCATCGCACCGATGCCGATGAACAGAATCAGCGGAAACAGTTCGTTGGCGATACCGGCATTGAATAGGGTTGTGAGCGGTCCGTGTTCGCCGATCGCACCCGAAAACGGCAGATTGACAAGAATGGTGCCGAAGCCGAGCGGCAACAGCAGGGTGGGTTCCATATCGTGACGGATTGCGAGATAGATCAGCACGCCGCCGATGATCCACATCACGATGTAACGCCAATCCGCCAATGCGCTGACGTTCGTGACGAGAAACCCGAGTTTTTCGATGATCTCCATCAATAAACAACCTCTCTTTTACAAATTTGCAAGGGAATAAAAAAGACTTTTACCGTGACACGCCACGGTAAAAGTCTTGCCATTTCAGACCGACAGCGGAGCTTTCGCCCGTATTGACGCCGTCTGCCGCGCATACACGCCGGCTACTCCCTTTTCCGTAGTTATTGTACCACATTTTTGGAAAAAAGCAAGCCTTTCTTTCGAAAAAGAAAGGCTTGCCGTAAAGATGTCTTTACTTGCGGGGCTTACGGATGCGGTTGAGCTGCTTGTTCATTTTCAGCAGATCTTCCTTCGTGAAGGTGATGTTCATCATGCTGATCAAACTTGTAAGGCGCAGCACGGTGAAGCCACCCATCATCTGCATCATATCTTCTGACAGTTCAAACCCCATTGCTTCCTTCTTCTTGCCGTCGCCGTTGCCGCCCATCGCCTTTTTGATCTTCAAGCCGACCTTGGCAAACCACAGCTTACCGCGGAAAGTCGCCATAATGTCGGAGATCTTATCGTTCAGCGAGAAACGTCCTTCGGGGGCTTCCACATCGAACCAGTTGAGCACAGCACCCTTCTCTTTCAGAATGTAGTCCTGGTTCATCTCTTCCACCTTGCGGATGGTGCCCTCGTCTTTGAGGTCGCCTGCCACCGCGGTGATGGTGGATTCGCCCACGTTCGGCACGTCGAAGTAGAAGAAGTGATCGTCTGCCGCTTTTTTGCCCAGCGACTTGCCGTTCACAAACAGTTCCACTTCCGGCCGGTTGGAGTATACCGTCACACGGGTGGTCTCCTCCACACGGTCGATGTAGCGCTTGCCGCACAAGTGTACAAACGGTTCATCCGACAACCACGCTTTGTAAGCATAGAACGCATCCTTCTTGTATTTACGGTCCATCGTGACAAGCCCTTTGTGATTTTGTCCGTTTTCGCCGCCTTCTGCACGGGCATCCGCACCGAAATCGAACATATTCCATACGTGGGTCGCCCAGATGTACGGACGGGTGAACAACTGCTTGATCAGTTCCTCGTGATAATATGCCTGATATTCCTCGG
>JAZNTC010000144.1:0-6812 GCA_045591605.1 Acutalibacteraceae bacterium
CGACTTCTGCGTGGTAACGGATATGGATCAAATGAACGGATTGGTATTAAAAGGCGTTGGCGGTCTGTACACGGTGTTGGCGGAGGAACGCGAGGTGTAATGCCGCGCGTGCGGTCGCTTTCGCCGTGAGCACATCACCCCCTTGGCAGGCGATCACGTGAGCGTGGAGTTCCAAGACGACGGTACCGGTTTTTTAACCGAGATTCTTCCGCGTCGCAACGCATTGGTACGTCCGCCTGTGGCAAATCTGGATTTGTTGGTGATTGTGGCCTCCGTGGCACAGCCGTTACCGAACACGTTGGTGATGGATAAACTGATTGCTGTGGCGGAGAAAAACGACATTGAACCGATCATCGTGATCAACAAAAGTGATCTGGCGGATGCCGGTCAGTTGGAGGAAACCTATCGCCAAAGTGGGTTTACCACCTTCACCCTCACCGCGCGTGACCCCGCAAGTGTTTTGCCCTTGCAAACCTATCTGCAAGGAAAGGTGAGTGTGTTTACGGGAAATTCGGGTGTTGGAAAATCCTCGCTTCTCAACTGCATTTGCCCTGCGTTGGCATTGCCGACAGGGGAGATCAGCCGAAAGTTGGGGCGCGGTCGTCACACCACCCGCACCGCACAACTCTATCCGCTGTCGGGCGGAGGATATTTGGTGGATACTGCCGGCTTTTCCTCGCTGGATATGGAGCAGGTAGAACCCATTTTGCGTGAGGATCTTCCGTTTTGTTTCCGCGAGTTTGTGCCGCATTTCGGCAAATGCCGTTTCACTTCTTGCGCCCACGTGAAAGAGGTGGGGTGCTCGGTGAAAGCGGCGGTGGAGACGGGCACGATTGCACGCTCGCGCTATGAAAGTTACGTGGCGATGATGGAGGATGCCGCAAAACTGGAAGAATGGAAACTGAATAAGAAATAGTATGAAAGCCTTCTATGCAAGGCTTTCATATTTTTTTGCACCGTTTTCTCCGTTTGTCATAGGATGGAATGTAACGGAGAACACGAGAAGGGGTGTCGATGATGCGTAGACGTAAACCGTACGGAGTGAGTGGGTGCTGTGCCGCATTCGGGGCAGGAATGTTAATTGCCATTGTGTTTCCGCCGCAAGGAATTTTGGTGTTTGCGGCGTTGGCACTCGTGCTTCTTGGATGTTCTCGCGTGCGCAGTCGATGAGAGGAGTTGGGTGTATGAAGATCGTGGTGGTACGCAGTCCGAAAATGTTTCGCGGTATCTTGCGCCGTATGTTCGGCATCAAGCGGGAGGATTACATAGATTAACAGAACCGATGACAACGCGCCAAACGGGGTTTCCTGTTTGGCGTGTTGTCATATCTTTTGCTGTTGGTGCATAGAGTTAAAACAAAGCCAAAACGGAAGATAAGGAGAGGTATCCATGGAGTTTCGTGCAACAGAAAAGGCCGTTCCCGTTTGTGAAACCGTCGTCAACGCCGTGTCGGAATTGCCGGTAGACGGAGATTTTATTCTGCCGGAATATTGTCCCGACGTGGCCACGGTGTTGAAATGTCACATGACGGTCACCGTGCAAAGCCGTCAGTTGAGCGGCGATCGCTATATGGTGGATGGCACGGTTTTGCTTGGTGTATTGTATCTGGATGAAGAACGGCGGTGCGTGCGTACCTGTGAGTTCTCACAGCCGTTCAGCACCGTGTTTTCCTTGCCGTCGCTTGTGCCGCAATCGTTTTTTACGTTACAAGTGCACAACGATTACGTGAATTGCCGTGCGATTGGACCGCGTCGTTTGGATATTCACGGTGCTTTCAGCGTACAGTTGACAGTGAAAGCTGCTGTCGAAAAAGCGTGGATTACCGCGGTGCAGGGAGATGGGGTGCACACCCGTCGTGTGCTGTTGACCCACACCGTGCCGGCGGCATTTCAAGAAAAGTCGTTCACGCTTAACGAGGTGATGGAACTGTCCAATGGGCATCATGCCGCCGAAGCGATACTCTATACCGCGGTGACACCGCTCGTGAGCGAATGCAAAGTGTTGCTTAACAAAGCCATTGTCAAAGGTACGGTACAGGTGTACGTGTTGTATTTGATCGACTCTCAAAACGGGGCGACCGAAATGGTAGGGGCAGAAATCCCGTTCAGTCAAATTGTGGATATGGAAGGGCTTTGTGAAGAGTGGGTGTGCGATGCCACGGCTACGTTGACAGCATCGGACGTGCATATTGATGCGTCACAAAGCGGCGAGGCGGTGCGCCTGGCGGTGACCGCCAAGGTGCTGTGCGAGTTGTACGGATGGCGGCTTGAACAGGTAGAGACGGTATGCGATGCGTATTCTTCTCATTGTCCGCTCAACACCGAAACCCAAAGCGTGCAGGTGAAAAAACTGCACGGGGTATTGCGCGACGAGCAAACGGTACGCCACACCTGTGAACTACCCTCGGAAGACATACATGAGATTTTGGGGCTGTGGTGTACGCCTCTTTCTGCCGCTATGACCAAGGAAGGGGAACACGTGACGTTGGAAGGTCGCTTGATGTGGTGTATGTTGGTGCAAGACAGCCGCGGTGAAGTGTCCTACTTTGAGCGTACTGAACCGTTTTCTCTGCCGTATACCGATGGGGGATGGGATGCCGCGCCCATCGTGCAGGTGTGCCGCACAGAGTATCAAACCGTTGGCGGCGGAAAGATGGAGTTGCACACCTGCTTGTCTGTCACGCGTCGTTGTGAAACGACAGAGGATTACACGGTGCTCAGTTGTGTGAGCGCGGATGAATCCGCTGCCTATCCCATCGACAAAGCGGCATTAAAGATCGTGTACGCCGAGCGCGGTGAGTCGTTGTGGGAGATTGCGCGCCGCAGCCGCACAGCGGTGGAAACCATTATGGAAGAAAATCACTTGACAGGGGACGTGTTGACGGCAGATACGATGTTGCTGATCCCGTTGCGATAATATATAAACCCCCTCTGTGTATCGGAGGGGGTTTATATGTGCTTTAAGGACAGCGCGTGGTTATCGGGTTGTAATTCGGTGATGTTTTTCCAATACTTCTTCGGCATCAGCTGTTGCCGCAACTTTGGATTGATACGTTCTTCAATGGCAATGGTGTCGTAAAATATTTTCCACAAACGGCGATATGCCAATTCACTTTCCGACAATGCCGGCACGGTCATGCCTTCTGTGGACACCAGTACCCACTTTTCGCGGTCGTATACCCCTGCCATTTGGTGGGTTTTGTCGTGAATCAAAAAGGGGTGTGCGTTCATGCGCGCGGCAAAATGCGGCATAATCAGCGGCAATGCCATGTGTTCGGGTGTGATCTCGGCGTAATACAAATGCCCTTCCACCTCCGAAAACCGCACAAACTCGGTCAAAAAGGAGGCTTCGCGCCCCGTGATGGCACACAACTTGTCGATTGCCAACACGGTGGGATGGGTGAGCATTTGGTGCACGCGCTCGCCCTCTTTCATCCCCAAACGGATATACCGATAAATCACGCTGTCTTTATCCTCGCTGCTGTGCAAAAACGCTTGCCATATTTTGCGGTAACCGAGGGTGCCCATACGGCGCCGCACACCGGCAATCACACGCGCGGCGTGCCGTGGGTCGGTCGGGACCTCTTTGTAGCGATGCCCGAGTTGCGGTTGATAGCATCCGGCCACGTCCAACCCTTGCGGCGGTGGGGAATAGGAGTAGGAATCAAACACCGCCGACAGCACGCCTTCCAACGTGCCGTCGTGTAGTAAAATCAAAGTTGACCCGTCAGACATTGTACCACATCCTTTCGTTGGGGCAACATCGACGGCATATCAAACCACGACAACTGTTGCACCGTAGGGTCGGGCGGCAAACGGTCGGGATGCAGGGCGGCCGAGGCGATCAGATGACGATAAATCACGTCGGGCTGAAACACCACCCCTTCTTGCATACGTCCGTCGCAGGTGATGAAAAAGGCGGCGCGTTTCAGCACGACTCCCAACTTTTTCAAGTCCTCAAAGTGCAAATGACCTGCACGCCGTGCGGTGAGGATGCGCCCTGCCGAACGCACACCGATACCCGGCACGCGCAACAGCAGTTCCTTCGGTGCACGGTTGATCTCCACGGGGAAGTGTTCCAAATGCCGCAACGCCCATTGACATTTCGGGTCCAGCAACGGATCAAGCGAGGGGTGTTGCTCATCCAACAGTTCGTTCACCGAAAACCCGTAAAACCGCAACAACCAATCGGTTTGATACAAGCGGTGTTCGCGCAACAGCGGTGTCGGGCGGTCGGCAGGAATCAGTGCCGCGTTACCAACGGGGATGTACGCCGAAAAGAACACGCGTTTCAAGCGGTAATTTTTATAAAGGCTTTCGGATAATCGCATGATCTGAAAATCCGTTTCGCCGCTGGCACCCACGATCATCTGCGTGCTTTGCCCGGCAGGAGAAAATGGGGTGGCGTGGCGATAGGTGGCAAGTTCCGCTTTGCTTTGCACAATGGTGTCGCGAATGGTGCGCATCGGCTGCAAGATGGTTTGCTTTTTCTTGTCGGGCGCCAGCGCGTTTAAACTCTTCTCGCTCGGCAATTCAATGTTCACGCTCAATCGATCGGATAATCGCCCCAATTTGTCGATCAGCTCGGGGGAGGCGCCGGGAATGGCTTTGGCGTGAATATAGCCGTTAAACCCGTGGTGAAAGCGTAACAGTTCCAACGTGCGGCACATCTGCTCGGTGGCACGGTCGGGTGTACCGGCCACTCCTGAACTCAAAAACAAACCCTCGATATAATTGCGGCGGTAAAACTCCATGGTGAGTCCTGCCAGTTCTTCGGGAGTAAACGCGGCACGGGGTACGTCGTTGGAACGGCGATTGATACAGTATTGGCAGTCGTATGCACACACGTTGGTCTGCAACACTTTCAACAGCGAAACACACCGCCCGTCCGCCGAAAAACTGTGACACAATCCCGGCAAACACGTGGCACCCAGCATCCCGCGCACGGCACCGCGGTTGGAACCGCTGGAGGTGCACGCCACGTCGTATTTGGCGGAATCCGCTAAGATTTGCAGTTTGTCCATCAGTTCCACGTGATCTCACTCCCGAACAAAGTTTCTTTTAGTATACCATAGAGTTTACGCAAAGTCAAACATTTGTTCGTTTTTTAGAGAAAGAAAAATCTCCCATGCAGAAAAACTGCACGGGAGAGAGGGTTACACTTCTTTGAAGAATTCCACTTGCTCGTTATCCGGACCCTTTACAAAGGCAATGTGAATGCTCATTTTGTTGGGCGTGGAATCCAGCGGCACGGTTTTCGGCTGAATGTGCGGTAAGAAGCCTGCTTTTAGCGCAATTTCATACATGCCGTCCACGTCGTCTGTTGCCAATGCAAAGTGTTGCCATTTGCCGTTTTCGCTGAATTCATCCGATCCGTTGGCAAACAGTTCAATACGACCGCCGTCGCCGACGTCCAGCATGACGATCAAACGATCGCCTTCGCCCCAACGCACCACTTCAGTCATGCCGAGTGCTTTGTACATAGCAAGGCTTTTTTGGATGTCACAGCATTTCAAAGCAATGTGATGAAATCCGAGATTTGCCATTATTATACACCTCATTTCAAGTGTTAGTATAACGGAAAAAGAGGGAGAATGTCAATCTTTATTTTCGTCCGTTTTATTCTCGGCTTCTTTGCACTTTTTGGCATCCAGCAAAGCGCCGATTGCCACACCGATACCGATGCCGATGCACATACCGATGGGGATCTTGCCAAAAGCCGCGCCGATTGCCATGCCCACCGACAAACCGATGCTCATAAAAATGGGTAAAAACGGTACCTGAGTTTCAGGTTCTTTCATGCGAGCACCTCCGTTTTAATATCGTACACATCGTCGATAAGGATATAGTTTACGTTGTGTTCTTTTGCCAGGCGCAACAGTGCGGCATTATCCTGTAAGGCACATTCCATGGTGTAGCACTCGTCATCCAAGCGTTCTTCGATCACGTTCGCATACGCTTTAATATCGTTAAAGTGGGTTTTGATGTAGTTCTCACTCATCACCAAGCAATAGTAACGCATATTTTCGAGATATGACGGTTCAAAGCTCATTTGCCAATCAAATGGAATATAACAGCCTTCCACGATCAAATTTTGTTTGTTCTCAATCGCGGTTTTGATCATTTCACACACGATCGGCCACAAAAAGGCGGTCAGTTCGCCGTCGTCACTCATCGGTGTAAGGTTGGTGTGTCCGCTGCGGATCAAACCCATCTTCAAATGATCGATCGAAAGGTAAGGATAATGATAGGCTTCAAGCAATTTTTGTGCCAAGGCGGTTTTGCCTGCGTGGGATGCGCCTGTAATAAGAATAATCATGGTTACTTTCCTTGCAAAACATGGTTTATGAATGGATTATAGCATGGGCAAGCGGAAAGCGCAAGGGGACGAGGTGGAATTTCGGTTTAAGAAGAAAGTCATTGGGCAGTTGGGTGTAGCGGAATCTTTGTCGAAGGAGAACGGGACTTAGAACCCCGGTTTTGCGCCGAGAGAGAGGTTGTCGTAGTTGTCGCTTACGCAAAACCATGCAAAAGGCTGTCGCCTTTTCGGGGTTCTACGTGCCCGAGGTTACTTCATACCAAAATAAAAAAGATAGCTAAAAGCTATCCTTTTTATTTTGGTGCGAGAGACGGGACTTTCTTCTCGCGAGCGCAACAGTCCACCGGACTGTTGCTGCCAAGGCTTCGGGACTTCGCCGCAGGCGAATGTCCACTCACCCTTGGAGCTCGTTTCAAGTCCCGTCATACAAGAACAAAAAAAGACAGACCGAAAGGTCTGTCCTTTTTTGTTGGTGCGAGAGACGGGACTTTCTT
>JAZNTC010000145.1:0-9514 GCA_045591605.1 Acutalibacteraceae bacterium
GCAAGGATCTACTGCGCTTTTGCCTTGCCGATGAAAAAATCGGCTCCGTTTACATTCTTCGACCTAAAACGAGTGGAATTTCGTCTGATTTTCGGTGCGGCGAAGGTGGCGAGGCTGTCGCCT
Organism: Acutalibacteraceae bacterium; assembly: GCA_045591605.1. GTDB lineage: Bacteria > Bacillota > Clostridia > Oscillospirales > Acutalibacteraceae > SIG588. The sequence goes on from JAZNTC010000145.1 coordinate 124, forward strand.
GCCACCGACAACAAGCCGAAAAGCATCGAAATTATGCCGTTTTAGGCGTGTTCGGATGGGTCTCCTCTGCTTAAACCGACAAATCCGAACTCCGTTTTGGAAAGGCGGATTTTCGCCCTGTCGGCGTTAAAATGCTCGGCAATCCCTTATGAAAGGCGGTGGCATCATGTATAAAATTCTGTTCAGCGATTTGGACGGCACCTTGCTTCGTCCCGATATGACAGTCAGTCCCGCGGATTGGGACACCATTCGTCGCATGGCGAGTGAGAGCATCCTCTTTGTCCCCTGCACGGGACGGGTGCAAACCGAAATTCCCGAAGAGTTGCAAAACGAACCGTCCATCCGCTACTATCTCTCTGCCAACGGCGCCACGCTATATGACAAAGCCACCGGCAAGCGCACCGTCTGTGGCTTATCCAACCGTCAGTTGCAACAGGTGGTCGCCATCGCCAAGCAATTCAACGCACTCTTTTTTGTGCGGCACGGCGGCCGCACCTATTCCGATGCCAACCGCCACAGCGATGAAGAGTACATTTCGCACGGTGTGAAGGATTACGACCGTATGTTCTTGCAACAGCACGCGGTGCGCTGTGCGGATTACACCGCCTTTATGCGTGATCTGCAAGACATCGAAATGGTGATCTTCTACGCCCCCTCTGTGGAGGCGACCGCCGCCTGCAAAGCCGCGTTGGAAGAAAGCGGCGAGATCATGGCGGCCAACTCCTACGGCACGTTGCTGGAAGTGTTTCACAAAGACGCCGGCAAAGGCAACGCCATTCTGCGCCTTGCCGCACAGCTCGGCATCGACCGCACCGAAACGGTGGCGGTGGGCGACACAGGCAACGACATCTCCTCCATCGAAGCCGCCGGGTTGGGGCTGGCGGTTGAAAATGCCACCGCACCGCTCAAAGCGGTGGCGGATGCCGTGATTTGCCGCAACACCGCATCCCCCATCACCTATATTTATGAACACTATTTCAAAGGAGAGTGCCATGCCGAAGTATAAAATCATTGCCACCGATTTGGACGGCACCTTGTTCAACAGCCGTGCGGAACTCAGCGACGAGAACATCGCCGCCATCCGCACCCTCACCGAAAAGGGTGTGTTGGTCGTCCCCTCCTCGGGACGCACCCTGCACGAAATGCCGCCCGTCATCTGCGACAATCCGCTGTTTCGCTATATTCTCCATTCCGACGGTGCCTCCATTTACGACCGTGAGCAGAACACCTTCCACGGGGTGTATATGGACCGTGCGCTGACGGGCGAAGTGCTGGACATTTTGTCGGACTATGAGGTGCATTTCACCACACGGGTATACGGTAAATCCTATCGCAACACCTACTCCTCCGACGAGGTGCTGGATCATTTCCGCTACTCACTGCCGTATCAACGGTTTTTACGGTATTTCATTGAGCCTCTGCACGATTTTGAAGCGTTTACCCGTCGGCAAGAAGCGGTGGAGATGATCTGCATCAACTTTCACTCCCCTGCCGAGCGGGAAGCGTGTGCACGCCGTTTTGAGGAACATCCTCTGCTTGCTTGGTGTCCCTCCGACGTTGCCAACATCGAGGTGCATCACAAGGATGCCGGCAAAGGCAACGGTCTTTTGCGCTTAGCGGATCTCTTGGGCGTGGACCGCGCCGCCACCATTGCCGTGGGCGATTCGCTCAACGACCTGTCCCACATTCAAGCGGCCGGGTTGGGGCTTGCCATGGGCAATGCGCTGGACGAGGTGAAAGCGGTGGCGGATGCCGTGATTTGCCACAACGACGAGCACGCCATGCAATACATTTTGGAACACTACATTGATTGAACGTATAACAAGGTGACATTATGCATTCTCAAAACAATATGCTCGGCACAGCACCGATCGGCAAATTGCTTTTCAAATTGGCCGTCCCGACGGTGGTTGCCCAGCTGATCAATATGCTGTATAACATCGTGGACCGTATTTACATCGGACACATCCCCGAACACGGCAGTTTGGCGCTGACGGGTGTGGGAGTCTGCATGCCGATCATTATGATCATCTCCGCGTTCGCGGCGCTGATCAGTTCGGGCGGCGCACCGAAAGCCTCCATTTTAATGGGACAAGGCGATTACACCGCCGCCGAAAAGATACTGGGCGGTTGCTTTTCGTTGCAACTCATCATTTCTGCTGTATTGACCGCCGTGTTGCTCATTTGGAACAGCGACCTTCTGTTACTGTTCGGTGCCAGCGAAAACACCGTCGGCTACGCCACCGACTACATGACGGTCTATGCCATCGGCACGGTATTCGTGCAGTTGACACTCGGTATGGGCGCATTCATCACCGCCCAAGGGTTTGCCACCGTGGGTATGCTCACCGTGATCATCGGTGCGGTCAGCAACCTTCTCCTTGACCCCTTGTTTATCTTCGTGTTCGGTATGGGGGTGAAGGGGGCGGCGCTCGCCACCATTCTGTCGCAAGCCGTTTCCTGCGCGTGGGTCTTGTTGTTCCTGTGTGGCAAAAAGACCCATCTCAAACTCAAAACACAACATCTTCGCATACAGCCTGCTGTGGTGTTTCCGTGTGTTGCACTCGGCCTCGCGACCTTCGTGATGCAAAGCAGTGAAAGCGTGATCGCTGTCTGCTTCAACTCCTCGTTGCTTAAATACGGCGGCGACATCGCCGTGGGTGCAATGACCATATTGACAAGTGTCATGCAATTCGCCATGTTGCCGATGCAAGGCATCGCGCAAGGGGCACAACCCATTTTGAGTTTCAATTACGGTGCGAAGAACACCCTCCGCGTGAAACACACCTTTCGCCTGTTGCTTGTCACCTGCCTTGTCTATTCCTTCACCGTCTGGGGTTCCATTATGCTGTTGCCGCACCGTTTTGCAGGCATCTTCTCGCCCGACCCCTCGTTGATCGCCTTCACGGCAAACGCCCTGCGCATTTACTGCGCGGTGCTGTGCCTCTTCGGCATTCAGATCGCCTGCCAAATGACCTTCGTATCCATCGGCAATGCGCCCTGCTCCATTTTGGTGGCGGTCGTGCGCAAATTCGTCTTGCTCTTGCCGTTGATCTACGTCATGCCGCAACTGATCGCCAACCAAACCGTGGGGGTGTACACCGCCGAACCGGTGGCCGACGTGATCGCTGTAACCTTTACGGCGATCCTCTTCACGGTGCAATTCAAGAAGGCGTTGAGATCCATATCCGTGTAAATCCAAACAACGACAACCTGTGGGTGGACGGTCATCGCCCGGTGTTGGTGCGCAGCACCGAACCGGAACTCAAAGCATTCAGCCGCCACGCCAAACCGGTGCTGGACTTGTATCTGCCGAATACCGACGAAAATGACGACAGTATCCTCGGCAAAACCGTACTCGATTTTATGCAAAAATAATCAAAAATCACCGCCTTTTCACAGGCGGTGATTTTTTACTTATTTTCGCGAAAAACTATGCATCGACAGCCTTTGACAAATTCTACTATTTGTAACCTTTTTTCCACAAATTTTATTCTCGAAAAAAGGTTTTCAACCCTTCTTCACGTGAAAAACCCACGATAGAGCGTGATTTATCCACATTTTCCACCGGGTTTTCCACAATTTCGGGGAAAACGTTGCTTCGCCGACGTTTTACGAACAGTAATACCCCCTTGCCAGCAAGAATGCAAAATGGCACAAAACCTGCCGTTTTCGCCTCCTATTTTATCCTTTTTTACTTGCATACTTATCCACCCGTTGTGTCATACTGAAACTGTAAAAAAGGAGGGCATGTGTATGCTGAAAGGAGTCCATCATCAGATGATCGAAATCGGGTCGGCGGACAACCCCTATTTTGAACGGGCGCTCTTGGTGTTGCGCCCCGATTGCACCGATCCCAACGCCACCCATTTGGCAGAAGAAGCACGCCGCATGTTACAAGCGGTAGGCGGTTACACCGCGCTGTATAAAAACCGTCGCCGCGCACGCACCACCCGTTTACTATGGAGTTTGATCGGGCTCGGTGCCGGCATTGCCCTCGGGTTTTTGATTGCCACACTATAAAAAAGCACCGACAGCAAATTGCTGTCGGTGCTTTTGTTTACCATTAAATCGAAATCTCGTGTGCCACGCGATAGGTTGCCTCGTCAAACGGCTTCTTCATCGCAAGTGCTTCATCGATGTCAAAATCCACAATGGTGTTCATCTGCATGGCGACCACGCGGTTGCTCTTGCCCTGGCAGAGCAGGTCCACCGCGGCGCTGCCCATACGGCTGGCCAACACACGGTCAAACACGGTGGGCGAACCGCCACGCTGCACGTGACCTAAAATGGTCGGGCGCGTATCAATACCGGTGACATTCTGAATTTTCTTCGACATTTCTTCCACACCGCCGATGCCTTCCGCCACGATGATGATGAAGTGGCGTTTGCCCGTCTTGTAGGTTGCTTTGATACGACCGAGGACGTCGCGTTCAAAATCGAATGGCAGTTCCGGCACCACAATGGAGGTGGCACCCACCGCCATACCCACGTTGAGCGCGAGGTAACCGGCATGGCGCCCCATCACTTCCACCACACTGCAGCGATCGTGCGACTGTGCAGTGTCACGCAGTTTGTCGATCATATCCATGCAGGTGTTCAGCGCCGTGTCGTAACCGATGGTGTACTCACAACAAGTAATATCGTTATCGATCGTGGCAGGGATACCGATGCAAGGGATACCCTGACGGGTCAAGGCCTGTGCGCCGCGGAACGAACCGTCGCCGCCAATGACCACCACGCCGTCGATCCCGTTTGCACGGCAAACCTCGGCCGCTTTCTTCTGCCCTTCCGGCGTGCAAAATTCCTCACTGCGCGCGGTATACAATATCGTACCGCCGCAATGGATAATATCCGACACGGTACGCAGATCCATCGTCAACAGATTGCCGTGAATCAAGCCGTCATACCCACGGTACACACCGTACACGTCTATGCCTCTATATAATGCCGTACGCGCCACAGCACGCACCGCCGCGTTCATACCGGGCGCATCACCGCCACTGGTCAATACTGCAATCTTTTTAATAGCCATTTCAACAACCCCTTGCCTTGGTCACAGATTTTACAAGCAATGCTTATTATACTACAAATTACCCATAAATATCAAGTGGACATATTGCCGACAAATGGTGTTTTTTGGCACTGTTACTGCATTTTCACAAAAATTACCGTATTTCTGCCACATTTTCATCCCCGAGCACCAATTTCAGTTCGTTTGTCAACACCTCGTTCGGTTGCACAAAGCAGGATTCGGGCAACCGCACCATCTTGCCGCTGTCGCAAAACCGCACGTACACGGGGAAGGTGCCGTCGAACACGCGCAGCAACCGCCTTGCCTGGCGATACCGTGGGTCGGCTTCATCCGCCACGCGCAAATACAACCCCGGGCGGGTTGCCGCCTTTTGCTTTGGCGGTTCGGTTTTTACCGCCGCTTTCGGTGCGGCGTGCAATTGGGCCGTCACCTCTTCCACCAGCAACAGGGGCGGCTCTTCATCTCCCCCGTTCAAACGACCGCTCAACACAAGCGGTTTGCCCGAAGAGAGCAGTTCGCCAAAGCGTGCCAGCGTTTTGGGAAAAACGAGCAACGACAACGAGCCGAACAGATCTTCCACCGTGGCATACGCCATGGTTTCGCCACGCTTGGTCTGCTTGGTGCGAAGTGCCGACACCAACCCCATCACACGCACGACATCGCGGTCGTGATACTCGCCGTCCGCATCTTCAAATGCCGCCAAAATGCGGTCGATCCGCGCCGCATCGGGCGCATCATACCACGCGGCATACGGTGTGAGCGGATGTCCCGAAAGGTACAGTCCCGTCACGTCCTTTTCCATTGCCAAGCGGTCTGCGTGGGAAAACTCCTCCACCGGCGGCAGTTGGGGCTCGCTTTCATCCAGCACGGGATCGTCAAAGAAACCCATCTGCCCGTCAATGTTGCGGCGGCGATCTTCTTCCAAACTGCCGAGCAACGCATCCATGCCCTCGAGCATCTGTTTGCGATTCGCCCCCAAATGATCCAGCGCACCGCATTTGATCAAACTTTCCACCGCACGGCGATTGCAATCGCGGTAGGCCGACATACGGCGGCAGAAATCGTAAAACGAAACGAACCGTCCGTTTTGCTCGCGTTCTTGCACCAGATCCGCCATCAGATGACGGCCCAGATTCTTCACCGCCAGCAACCCAAAACGGATATTCGCCCCTTCGGTCACAAACCCGGCATAACTGTCGTTCACGGTGGGCGGTAACACCGCAATCCCTATGCGCTGACATTCGCGGATATACCCTGCCACCTTGTCGCCGTCCAGCACGCTGGTGAGCAGTGCCGCCATGTATTCGCACGGATAATGGCACTTCAAATACGCCGTTTGATACGCCACCAGCGCATACGCCGCGGCGTGGGATTTGTTGAACGCATACGAGGCGAACGAGGACATATCGTCGAAGATCTTGGCCGCCACCGCCGCAGGAATGCCGCGTCGCACACAGCCTTCCACTTCCACCGTTCCGTCCTCACGGGTCAACCCGTCAATGAAGATACGTCGTTCGCGCTCCATCACGTCCGCCTTCTTTTTGGATACCGCACGTCGCACAATATCCGCCCGTCCCAGCGAATACCCTGCCAACTCACGGAACACCTGCATCAACTGTTCTTGATACACGATACACCCGTATGTCACGTTCAAGAATGGTTCCAACCTTGGGTGGGCATACTTCACCGCCGACGGATGGTGGCGGTTATAAATGTAGGTAGGGATGGAATCCATCGGACCGGGACGAAACAGCGAAATCACCGCAATAATGTCCTCAAACTGCTCGGGGCGCAGGTTTTGCAGCACGCGCTTCATCCCTGCCGATTCCAACTGAAACACCCCTTCGCTGTTGCCGCCCGACAGCATACGGTACACCTCTTCACTGTCCAGCGGAATGTCCGCCACGGCAAACGAGGGATCACGCATCTGCACCGCCGCTTCGGTTTCCGCAATCACCGTCAGGTTGCGAAGCCCCAGAAAATCCATCTTTAACAAGCCCAGTTTTTCCAGCGTGGTCATGGTATACTGTGTTGCCACCGCATCCCCGTTCAAACACAGCGGCACGTATTCCGCCACGGGACGTGCCGTGATCACCACGCCTGCCGCGTGGGTAGACGCGTGCCGCGGCATTCCCTCCACACGGCGCGCCATATCGAGCAGACGGCGCACCGACGGATCGTCCTCATATTTTTCACGCAGTTTCGGCGCCGCATCCAGCGCCTTATCGAGTGTCATTTTCAAATCGAACGGAATCCGTTTCGCCACCGCATCCGCCACCGCATACGGCATCGCCATGGCACGCGCCACGTCGCGCACGGCGGCACGCGCCTTCATCGTTCCGAAGGTAACGATCTGCGCCACGTGATCCGCACCGTATTTGCGAATCACGTAATCGATGACCTCCTGCCGCCGTTCGTCACTGATGTCAATGTCAAAGTCGGGCATACTCACACGCTCGGGATTCAAAAACCGTTCAAACAGCAGGTTGTACTTCAACGGATCGATTCCCGTGATGCCGATGCAATACGCGCACAGACTGCCGGCACCGCTGCCGCGCCCGGGTCCCACGGGAATCCCCACGCTTTTCGCGTACTGCACAAAATCGTTCACGATCAGGTAGTAATCCACGTATCCCATCTGTTCGATGGTCTGCATCTCATATTGCAACCGTGCCACCGCCTGTGCTGTGGGCGCACCGTGATACCGCTTTTGCAAACCCTCTTCACACAAACGGCGAAAATAGGCGGTGCTGTCCCCACCCGGCGCATCAAACGCGGGCAGTTGCGTTTGCCCAAAGGTGAAATCCACCCGACAGCGCCGCGCGATCTCCATCGTGTTGTCAAACGCGGCAGGCACCGAAGGAAACAGTGCACGCATCTCCTCTTCCGACTTCACATAAAACTCTTCGGTCGAAAAGGCAAGCGGTGTCGGATCGTCCAGCGTGGTACCCGTTTGAATACACATAAGCAGACGTTGTATTTCGGCATCGTCCCGTGTCAAATAATGTGCATCGTTGGTGCACACGGGCGGAATCCCCGTTTCGGTCGACAAGCGTAAAATCTGCGGATTGATGGCGCGTTGTTCCGAAAGCCCGTGATCTTGCAACTCCAAAAAGAAATTGCCGCGTCCAAACACACGGTCATAGTAGAGCGCTGTTTGCCGTGCCGCTTCGTAATCTCCGCGACGCAAGGCACGGGGAATATCCCCTGCCAAACATGCCGACAGCGCGATCAACCCTTCGTGATACTGTTCCAGCAATTCACGGTCCACACGCGGACGGCTGTAAAACCCTTCGGTCCACGCACGTGACACCAACTGCAACAAGTTGCGGTATCCCGTTTCGTTTTCACACAGCAACACCAAATGGCCGCTTTCGCTGTCCACCCCGTGTTCCTTATCGGTGCGGCGGCGTGCGGCCACGTACACTTCACATCCCAATATGGGTTGGATCCCCTCACGGCGTGCGGCTTCATAAAACTCCACAATGCCGTACATCACTCCGTGATCGGTCACTGCCACCGCGGTTTGCCCAAGTGCTTTCACACGGGCAAGCAACCCTTCAATACGGCAAGCACCGTCCAACAAACTGTATTCACTATGCACGTGCAAATGAACGAAGCCCACCGTTATCCCTCACTTTCATTTTAATCCGTCTGCAAACTCCACGATCCTCTGCAAGCGGTGATTCACACCCGAACGGCTGATTGGTTCGGTCAGCGTTTCACCCAACTCGCGAAGCGACATTTCGGGGTTTTCCAGGCGCAAAAGCGCCAGTTCGCGCAACTGGGCAGGCAGGGAATCCATCCCTCCACACGCTTGTATACGGCGAATCGCCGCCGCTTGTACCGCACCGGCCGCCACCGTTTTGTCAATATTCGCATTTTCGCAATTCGCCACGCGGTTCGCGTTGTTGCGGATATCCTTCACCATTTTCACGCTCATCAATTCGAGTGAAGCACCGGTCGCGCGCATATAGGTCAGGCAATCCTCAATTTGTTCACTCTCTTTGAAATATATGACCTGATTGCCCTTGCGGTTCATAAATTTCGGGCGCAAGTCCAACTCGCGCAATAACGCAAGCAGGTCACGGCTCAAATTGTATTGCGGCAGGTGGAATTCCAGGTGATAATCCACGTTGGGATCGGTCACCGCCCCGCATGCCAAAAACGCCCCTGCCAAATAGGCGGCGGCGCAACTGTCACATTCGAAATTGGCACGGTTCAACCGCAAGGAAATCTCGCCCTCGGTGTGTCCAAACCGTTCCAACACACGTTTGCGTTCCGAAGCCCCCGTCACCGAAAGCAGGTGAAATCCGCCTTCTCGCTCGCTCTCACACAGCGACGGCAGGTCACACA
>JAZNTC010000146.1:0-10936 GCA_045591605.1 Acutalibacteraceae bacterium
CATACTCCAACCACGCACCGCGATTCGGGATCACCGTCGTGCTATACAGTTTCTTACCGGTGGAATCGTATTCCAAGCCGTAGTACACACCGGGCGAACGCACGAGCTGCGACACGATGACACGCTCCGCGCCGTTGATGACGAAGGTGCCGCTTTCGGTCATGAGCGGGAAATCGCCCATAAACACTTCCGACTCCTTGATCTCGCCGGTTTCTTTATTGATGAGTCGCGCACGCACACGTAGCGGAGCCGCATAGGTCACGTCACGCTCTTTGCACTCCTCCACCGTATATTTCGGGGTGTCGTCCAGCCGATAATCCAAGAATTCCAGAATCAGATTACCGGTGTAGTCCTCGATGGCAGGGGAATCGGCAAACACTTCCTTTAATCCCTCGTCCAAGAACCACTGATACGAATTCTTTTGGATCTCGATAAGATTGGGCATATCGAGAACTTCGTTGATCTTGCCGAAACTGGTACGTTCGGTACGTCCCAGTTTCACCTGCTTGGTTTGCACGGTCGATCACTCCTTCATTTCGTCCCTGCTGCCACTGTCCCGTCAGCCGCCGCAGAAGTATTTCGTCATTTTGCCAAAAGGGGTTGCATTTTGTGCCCGTTTGTGGTATACTGAGGGCACAATTTCCCCCTCCCGCAAGATTGTGCAGTTTATTATCATATATCATTTTTGTAAAAAAGTCAATTCCAAAACGGGAATTGATTATTTTTTTTGCGATTTTTTCCCATTTGCCCAATCCGAAGCAAAAAAAGACCTCACCCTCCGTCAAAATCCACAGAGGGCGAGGTTGTTTTTGCAGAAGAAACACACGGCGGCGTGGTTGAAATCGTTTAATCCACGCCCAATTGCACCTGTTTGGCGAGATCCGCGTTCACCACGACGTTGTATTTGGTCTTGTATTCGTCGCGGATCGCCGCATAGTTTTCGCTTTCCAAGGTTTCGCGCGCGGTGTTATACCACTCCACTTCGCCCACCTTAACGAAATACATCACGTGATAGCCGTAATCCGTCTTGACGATATCGGTGTCACCTGTCTTGCGCGCTTCATCAAAGCACCAGTCGTTGAAGGTTTCCACCATTTGACCTTGGGTGACACCTTCGTACAAGCCGCCCTTATCCGCGTTGCTGTCCTCGGTGTATTTCTTCGCCAGCTCGCCGAAGGAGGCTTCGGTTGCTTCGCCGTTCTTCCACTCGGCCAGCACTTCTTCCGCTTTGGCCTTGGTGGCATCGTCGGTTTTGTAGGTTTCTTTGGTGAACAGGATGTGGCGCACATCGACGGTGGCGGTGCTGTCGTCACGCGCCGCGGGACGGCGGCAGAAATACACCGTCATGGACGAGCTGTCCTTGCGGTCCACCAACGTGGTGTCCCCCACCTTGCGGTCGGCGCTGAACAGCCAATCGCTGAAGCCGTCCTCTTCACGGTAGGCGTAGTCGTTGCGCAGGTAGTTTGCCGCAAACTGTTTTTCCAGCGTGGCGGCATCCGTATACACCTTGCGAGCCAGCAAACCGGCCTTGGCAATCTGCACGAATGCCTCTTCGGTGGTACAGGCGAGCAACTGATCCGCCACTTCCTGTGCGGTTTCGGCGGTATAGTACGCACCCGTACCGTACGGAATGTTATAGTACGTATAGTCCGCTTTCAACAAGGTCTTGTTGTTGGCATCCGCCCACGCGTTGATCTCGGCATCGGTTGCCACATTGGCTTCCTGCACCTTGTTTTCCTGCATAACCGCCATGTAGTAGAGTTCCAGGCAGGCACGCACGTCATCCAAATTGATATCGTCGCCGAAATTCTCGGGCTGTGTGGCAGCGAGCGTCTCTTCAATCAAATCCTTGTATTCCTGCGTAAGGGTCAAGCCGTCCGCCCGTGCCTGCTCCGCGAAGCTAAGCATCCAGGTCACGGTGCTTTGGGTGGTGTTGGTGAAATAGTCGTACCAACTGATATTGCTGTCGTACGCACAGGGTTGCGTTTTCAGCGAGACGGTGGTATCCAACCCTAAATCTTCCAACTGATCTTTGTAGTTGGTGCAATAGTTCACGTAGGTCGAGTTGGTGAAGTAGGTCATCATCGCCTGCGTCACTTCATAGTTCGCGGAACTCGCCACCACCGTGTTGTGGATGATGTAATCGTTGCTGTTGATCTTTCTATGATGCAAAATCGCGCCGATACTTCCGCCCACAATTGCCAGCACCACCACCGCGGCCACAATGCCGACGATCCTGTTGGTGCGTTGTTTCTTTTTGCGTTCTGCTTTCAGACGCGCCTCTTCCGCCTGACGAATGAGAGTCGCCTCACGTTTTCTTGTGCCTTTTCCCATGGTTTTCTGTCCTCTCTTTGCTGTTCTCTCAAAACACTGTTACCAGTATACCGTATAATCGTTGATTTTGCAATTGCTTTTTTTAGTTTAGAATGATATACTGAAACAAACCGATTCCGAGGAGGATCCCATCATGAGTTTACGAAAAGAGACGTTTGGCGTCTTGCCGAGTGGCGAGACGATTAACCGCTATATTTTAACGGGTGTCAACGGGCTGTCGGTGGCATTGCTCACCTACGGTGCCACGGTGCAACAGGTGGTGTTTGATGGACACGATGCGGTGTGCGGCTACGACACGCTGGAAGAGTATTTGGCAAACGACGGGTATCAAGGCGCTACCATCGGGCGTTACGGCAACCGCATTGCCGGCGGCAAATTCGTGTTAGAGGATGAGCCCTACACCCTTGCGTGCAACGAGCGCGGTGTCAACCACCTGCACGGCGGCAACCGTGGGTTTGATAAGCGCGTGTGGCACGCCACGGTGCAAAGCGAAGGGAACGAGCCTTCGGTGCTGTTTGCGCGTATGTCCCCGAGCGGCGAGGAAGGGTATCCCGGCAATTTGGCAGTGACGGTGACCTTCACCGTCACGGTACGCAATGCCCTGCGCATTGAGTACCGTGCCAAAACGGATGCCCCCACCGTGGTGAATCTCACCAACCACAGTTATTTCCGTTTGGACGACACCTTGTCGCTTGCCGACACCCTCTTGTGGATCGACGGCGATTCCATCAACGCGGTGGACAAGAATTTGATTCCCACAGGCGTGTGGCAGGACGTGAGCCGTACGGCATTTGATTTCCGTGAAGCCAAATCCGTGACACGGGATATCGACAGCGACCATCCGCAGTTGGCGCTGGGCGGCGGTTACGATCACAACTATCTTTTGAACGGCGAAGGATTCCGCCGCGTGATGACCGCCTGCTCGGTGGCAAGCGGATTGAAACTCACCTGCTTCACCGATCAACCGGCGGCACAGTTGTACACCGGCAACATGATGGACGGTGTGATCGGCAAGGGCGGCGTGCCGCTTGCGCGGCGCAGTGCGTTCTGTTTTGAAACACAGCATTGTCCCGACTCGCCCAACCATTCCGCGTTCCCCTCCACCCGTTTGGACCCGGGCGAGGAATACGTCACCGCCACCGAATACCGTTTTGAACGGATGGAAGAGTAAATTTTTCTCTTGACTTTTGGAACAACGGTGATATAATACGTTATATAAATCGTTGATGGGGACGGGTCCCGTGATCATCTCACCGCAGAGAGTGCCGTGTTTGGCTGTGAACGGCACACGAGGCAGAAACGGAATACCCTACCACCCCGGAGAACGCACCCGAACGCAAAACGCCTTTAAGGTGCGGCGGCTGACCCCGTTATCGGTTGCTTGAGGACGGCATTTGCCGTTGAATCAAGGGTGGAACCACGCGTAAATTTTACGGCGTCCCTTTTTTGGGGCGCCGTTTTTTATTTTGAAGGAGTGACTTTGTATGCTGAACATTACCTTAAAGGGCGGCGACGTCAAAGCGGTGGAACAGGGCACCACGATCGATGCTTTGTGCCGTGAGATCTCGATGGGGCTCTATCGCAACGCCTGCGCCGCGCGTTTGAACGGCGACGTGGTGGATCTGCGCACCGTGCTCACCGCGGATGCGGAACTGGAGATTCTCACTTTCACCGATCCCGACGGTGCAAAAGCGTATCGCCACACCGCCTCCCACATTTTGGCACAGGCGGTGCGCCGCTTGTTCCCCGATGTGAAATTCGCCATCGGTCCGGCGGTGGACAACGGGTTCTACTATGACTTCGACCGCGACGTCGCGTTCACCCCGAACGATCTGGAAAAGATCGAAAACGAGATGCGCGCCATTATGAAGGAAGCGTTGCCGATCGAAGCGTTTGAACTGCCGATCGATGAAGCGCGCGCTTTGATGGCGGACGAACCGTACAAACTGGAACTGATGGAAGAGCACGCCGACAAAGGCGAGGCAATCAAATTCTATCGCCAGGGCGATTTCACCGATCTGTGTGCCGGTCCGCACCTGCCCGACACGGGGTATGTCAAGGCGGTGAAACTCACCTCCTGCACCGGTGCCTACTGGCGCGGCAACGAAAAGAACAAGATGTTGCAACGCATTTACGGCACGGCATTCCCGAAGAAGAGCGAACTGGAAGCGTATCTGTTGCAGGTGGAAGAGGCGAAGAAGCGCGACCACAACAAGCTCGGCCGTGAACTGGAACTGTTCACCACCTCCGAACTGGTGGGGCAGGGGTTGCCGATCATGTTGCCGAAGGGCGCGCGCATCATTCAGTTGTTGCAACGTTTTGTGGAGGATGAGGAACAGCGCCGCGGATGGCAACTCACCAAAACGCCGTTGATGGCGAAGAGCGATCTTTACAAAGTGTCGGGGCACTGGGATCACTATCTGGACGGCATGTTCGTGCTGGGCGATCCCGAAAAGGACGACGAAGTGTTTGCGATGCGCCCGATGACCTGCCCGTTCCAGTATCAGGCGTATTTGAACCGTGCGCGTTCCTATCGCGACCTGCCGCTGCGCTACAACGAAACTTCCACCCTGTTCCGTAACGAGTCGAGCGGCGAGATGCACGGTTTGATCCGTGTGCGCCAGTTCACCATTTCGGAAGGTCACTTGATGTGTCTGCCCGAACAGTTGGAAGAGGAATTCAAGAACTGCCTTGACCTGTGCATTTACATGCTCAAAACCCTCGGGTTGTATGAAGACGTGTCCTACCGCTTCTCCCAGTGGGATCCCGATGACCGTGAAAAGTACATCGGCACCCCCGAACAGTGGGACGAAGCGCAGGGCGTGATGAAGACCATTTTGGACGACCTGGGTATCAACTACAAGATCGGTATCGGTGAAGCGGCATTCTACGGCCCGAAACTGGACATTCAGATCAAGAACGTCCACGGCAAAGAGGACACCCTCATCACCATTCAGATCGACCAGATGCTGGCGGAGAAGTTCGGTATGGAATACACCGATCGCGACGGCAGCAAGAAGAACCCGTACATCATCCACCGCACCTCCATCGGTTGCTACGAGCGCACCCTCGCGCTGTTGATCGAAAAGTACGCCGGTGCGTTTCCGTTGTGGCTGGCACCCGAGCAGGTGCGCGTGATGCCCATCACCGATCGCCAGAGTGACTATGCCAAGGCGGTGGCAGACAAACTGGCCGCCGCCGGCATGCGCGTGGAAACCGATTTCCGCAATGAGAAGATCGGTTACAAGATCCGCGAAGCACAGATGCAGAAAGTGCCTTACGTATTGGTCATCGGCGACAAGGAGATCGAAAACAACGCGGTGGCGGTGCGTGCACGCGGCGGCGTGGACCTCGGTGCGATGGCGGTGGAAGATTTCCTTGCCCGTGCGCTGAAAGAGATCGAGGACAAGGTTATCAACTAATTCTTACACCATATAAAAAGACGGCTTCTCACAAAGGAGAAGCCGTCTTTTCGTTTCATTCGCCACGTCGTGTGCCGATGGGTTAAATTTTTCCAAACGGTTGCATTTCCTGCTGATTCGTGATAGAATAAATCCAATGTTAAGGAGGGGGTTATATGGCCGCAAAACATGTCAAAAAAGCCGCCGTGCCGTGGTACGCCATCGGCGTTTTTGGTGGGGTGGCACTTGCCGCCATCGTGTTGTTGATCGTGCTGTGGACGGGCAACAACATAAACGCACCCGATAAGGATATGCCTTCCACCACCACAACTTCCACCACCGCCACCACCATGGCGGCGATCACCACGACTTCGCGCACCACAACCACAACGGCAACCACGACAACAATCACGACTACGACAACTACGACGGCAACCACGATAACAACCACCACTACGACCACTACGACCACTACCACCACTACGACCGCTACCACCACCGGTACGACCGTGCCCGTTACGGGCCATTACGTGCAAGCGAGTGTCCCTGCGTGGAATTTGCGGTTGGTGAACGGGTGGAATCCCCTGCCTGCCGACTACAATTACGAAGCAAATTTGACCGACCGTTTCGGCAGTTCGCTGATGTTTGACACCCGTGCGGCGGATGCGTTGCAACAGATGTTGCAGAGCGGTGCGGCATACGGTTTGCGTGCCGCTTCGCTGTTTCGCCCGTACAGTTTGCAGGTCACCCTGTTCAACCGTCAGGTGAACAACTATTTGAACCGTGGGTATTCCCAAACCCAAGCCGAAGCGAAAGCCGCCACCGTTGTGGCGCGTCCCGGCACCAGCGAGCACCACATGGGGCTGGCGGCGGACATTCTGTCCACCGGCATCTATTCGCTGGAACAGAGTTTTGAAAACACCGATGCCTTCGCGTGGCTGAAAGCCCACTGTGCGGAATACGGCTTTATTTTGCGGTATCCCAAAGAAAAAGAGGACGTGACGGGTGTCATTTATGAACCGTGGCACTACCGTTACGTCGGGGTGGAAGCCGCCGCCGAGATCATGGCGCGCGGCATCACATTGGAAGAATATTTGGAAGAGAGATACGGATAGGAGGTGCACAGATGGCAACCAAAAAACACAAAAAACGCTCGTCGGGCAAACGTGCCATGCGCGCACTGCTGATAATCGCCGCCATCATGATCGTGGTGCTTGGCATGCTGTTGGTCGTGTGGGGCATCAAACACGTGCTGTCATTAAACGGTGACGGCAACCCCTCCACCCCCACAACCGCACCCACCACCGCCACCACCGCCACACAGCCCACCGCCTTGTTTGTGGACGGGCATTACGTGCAGCAGAGTGTGCCTGCGTGGAACTTGCAACTGGTAAACGGGTGGAATCCCCTGCCTGCCGATCACGATTACGAAGCAAATCTTATTGCTTACGGCAGCGGGCAGTTCGATGCCCGTGCCGCCGCCGCATTGCGCGAAATGTTGAGCGCCGGTGCCGCGTACGGACTGCGCCCTGTTTCGCTGTTCCGTTCCTACGATCTGCAAGTGTCGCTGTTCAATCGCGAAGTGAACGAATGGAAAGCGTTGGGGTACAGCCAAGCGGATGCCGAAAAGAACGCCGCCACCGAGGTGGCGCGTCCCGGCACCAGCGAACATCACATGGGGCTCGCGGCGGACATTCTGTCCGACGGCGTGTACTCGTTGGAAGAGAGTTTTGAAAATACCGCCGCCTTTGCATGGCTGAAAGCCCATTGTGCGGAATACGGCTTTATTTTGCGGTATCCCAAAGAAAAAGAGGACGTGACGGGTGTCATTTATGAACCGTGGCACTACCGTTACGTCGGGGTGGAAGCCGCGACCGACATCATGGCGCGCGGCATCACGTTGGAAGAATACCTTGCCGAAGTATATCGATAAAAAAGTCGTGGCAACACGTTCCGTGCTGCCACAACTTTTGATTTATTTGCTTGGGGAATTTTTGATCTTCTTTACGGCATATTGCAATATCAAACGAGCATCGGTTTTGTTTTTTACGTTGTGGCTCTTGTACGCCCGTCAAAGCCAAAACAACACCGTAGGGGTGTGCACCATATTGAAAATTGGTTTTTCGGGTTCGGTTGGCACACCGCTTGCCAAAAAGCCTCACAATATGCCGGTATTCCTGCGTTTTTTGGCAGTGCGGAGTATCCAACCGAATCCCTGCAAAACTGCAAGGCACCCGAAAACGAGAAGGTTTTTCGTAAGAAAAGGCGAAAATCCGCGGTAACGCTGTCGCGTACCGCGGATTTTTAACGCATTATTACGGAAAAAGTGCCGTTTTCGGGCAGTTTTCCAATATGGCACGCACCCCTAGGGTGCCTTATTTTTGTCGTTTTTTAAGTGTCAATAAAGTCACGGGACGGTCAAGATACACCCGAGTGGCGTTATCCGTCATCGCCGCTGCCAACGCAAAGGCGGTCATCAGACTGGGGAAGGTAAACGCATATTCCAGCATCGCCTGCGTGCTGAACGCCAAGGCGAATGCCAACACGGCGAACCCGAATTGGCTGCTGTCCTTTCTCCGGGCCAGCAAAAAGCCGCTTTGCAACAGGTGGAACGCCAAATACAACAGCATACACAGCGCCACGATGCCGCCTTCCACCAAGATTTGCAACACCGTGTTGTGTGCATGGGGCGCTTTTGTCCCTGCCGCCGCCAGCACCTGCCACGTGTACATAATGCCGCAACCCGTGCCGAACACGGGATACTGCGCAATCACTTCCAGGCAGATGTCCCACGCCATGATGCGTTCCAAACCCGACACGTCAATGTGCCCGAGCGAACGCACACGATTCCACACCGCATCGGGAATGAGCAGTAATGCCGACAGCGCCGACATAATGATGGTGAGAATATGACGGCGATTGGCCACCACCAACACCGCCGCCGCCACAACCAAGGCGATGTAGGCACCGCGCGAGAAGGTGAATGCCAAACAGCCGATGGCGGCCAGCAGGCAAAACCGACTCACACGGCGACGATGCAGCGTGGATGCGTGGAATGCGCAATAGGCAGCAAAGGGAATCACAATCACCAAATACTGTGCCAAAATGTTCGGATTGTTCAAGGTGGAACATACACGCACCCCACCGATATCCAACCCGATGTTCCACGGCAATCGCGCGTATACGATATCATCCAGCCACCGCCAAAACTGCAACGGGGTGTCCTTGCCGATGAACCGCAAAAAGTACTGTGCCGCACCGATCAAGCCGATGACACCTGCCACCAACGTGGAAAGCAACGCGGTGTCCTCCACACGCTCACGATCGGTCAACACGGCGGTGAAAATGAGATACCACACAAACATCAGTACCCACAACACCACCGATGAGAGCGCGTTCAGTGGTTGTTTGGCAAACGGTGCCGACACGGCGAAATACCCGATGAAGGCAAGCAACACCCACCCGACCGTTCCCACGGCAAAGGGGCGCGAGGCACGCTTGCAATCGCGGATAGCGGCAATCATGCCGGGAATGAAAAAGAAGGGGAGCACGTATTCCGGAAACAGCGGTGCAATACACAAATACAAAACCGCACGAAACCACGGTTCACGCAACCGCGTTTTTACGCTTTGCCACAATGCCGCCATCGAACCCCCCCTTTTTTCTTTGCATACTCATACAGATATTACTATACACTGTTTTTGCAAAAAAAGCAACCCTTGTTACGAAGTATTTGACATCCGCCCGTTCAACGGGTATACTCATAATAAAAGGAGGTGGTCACAGAATGCGCCGCATGGTATGGTTACTGATTCTTTGCTTACTGCTCACGGGTTGCCGCACGCCCGAGCCGCTCACGCGTGAAGGGGTGGCGATGGATACCGTGGTGAAAATCACGCTGTATGACAGCCGCGACACCGCCGTGACCGATACCTGCTTTTCCATGATTCGTCAATACGAAGCGTTATTTTCCCGTACCGACCGAAACAGCGAAGTGTCCACGTTGAATGCGGCAGGCGGCAATGCCGTGACGCTCTCCCCTGCCGTGCGCGAACTGTTGACGTTGGGTAAAACGTGGGGAGAGCGCACCGACGGTGCGTTTGACCTCACCATTGCACCCGTGAGTTCGCTGTGGGATTTTACGGACGAAGTGCGTCCCACCGATGAAGCGGTGTCCGCCGCCATCGGGTTGGTGGATCACACCGCTCTCACCGTCACCGAAACGGGGGCGCTGTTGCCCGTCGGCATGGCGGTAGACTTGGGCGGCATTGCGAAAGGGTATGTGGCGGACCGTTTGGGCGACTACCTGCGCGAAGCAGGGGTAAAAAGCGCCTTGATTGACCTTGGCGGCAACATTCTGGCGGTGGGCGACAAAGACGGCGAGCCTTTCTCCGTGGGGGTGCGCGACCCGTTTGACAGCACCGCTCTTGCCGCCGTGATCCCTGCCACCAATATGTCGGTGGTGACGTCGGGCGTGTATGAGCGCTGTTTCACAAAAGAGGGGGTTACCTACCACCACATTCTGAACCCTGCCACGGGATTCCCCGTGCAAAACGGATTGGCTTCGGTCACGGTAGTGTCCGCCTCTTCGGCGGATGGCGACGCCCTTTCCACCGCCTGCTTTGTGCTGGGATTGGAACGCGGCATGGCACTGATTGAAAGTTTGGAAGGAGTAGAAGCGTTATTCATCACAGAGGACGGTGCGTTGCACCCCTCCTCGGGATTGCAATACGAGGCACGATAACTTCCTTTTTCAATCGTTTTTCACCTTGTTTGGGCAACAAACAACTGCTGCGCTGACAGTAGATTGCCGTAAAAGACAGTTATCGCCATGAAAATGCGTATACCTTCGGTTCCGCTGATTGCGGTGGACCCGTATTTTTCCGCATGGACACACAACTGCGTGAACAACCCTTTTCCCACCCATTGGACAGGTGCACGCAATGCGATGCTCGGCATCGTGTCGGTGCAAGGCGGCTTGTTCATTCGCTTGATGTTCTGACAGTATAGGGTGAGCACTTAAACCCGAACTCTCCCCAAAACGGAGTTTGGGTTTGACTGCTCACCCTATTCCCAAACGGGCGGGTATGCGTTGCATAACCGCCCGCTTTTTGCACACATTAGCCGCAGGGGGCGATAACGCATGTGCGGAATTGTGGGGTACGTGGGGGAGGAAAACCGGACCGAACGGGTGCTTCGCG
>JAZNTC010000147.1:0-7396 GCA_045591605.1 Acutalibacteraceae bacterium
TCGCCGATACCGCCGGTGAACACAACTGCATCAATGCCGCCCATCGCCGCCGCATAGCCACCGATATACTTGGTGATCTGGTGCACCAGCATGCTTTCGATCAGCTGACAACGCTTGTCGCCGTTACGTGCACCTTCTTCAATATCACGGTTATCGCTGGTCTTTTGCGACACGCCGAGGATACCCGACTTCTTGTTCATCACGGTATCCATCTCATCGGGGGTCAAGCCCTCTTTTTTCATGATCAGCGGAACAATCGCCGGGTCGATGGAGCCGCAACGCGTACCCATCATCAAGCCTTCCAACGGCGTGGTACCCATGGAGGTATCGTAGCACTTGCCGCCCTTCACCGCCGCCACGGACGAACCGTTGCCGAGGTGACAGGTGACAATCTTCAATTCCTCTGCCGGGCGACCGAGCACTTCGGCCGCACGCATGGACACGTAACGGTGCGAAGTGCCGTGGAAGCCGTAGCGGCGGATCTTGTACTTTTCATAGTACTCATACGGCAGCGGATAGAGATACGCATAGTCGGGCATGGTCTGGTGGAAACCGGTATCGAACACCGCCACCTGCGGAACACCCTGCATAATCTCTTCACACGCTTCAATGCCGATAAGGTTGGCCGGGTTGTGCAAAGGCCCGAGTTCGAAGCAACGGCGCACCGCCGCTTTCACGTCGTCATTCACCAGCACCGAGCCGGAGAATTCTTCGCCGCCGTGCAGCACACGGTGACCCACCGCGCCGATCTCGTCCATCGAGCGGATCACGCCGATTTCGGGATCGGTCAATTTGCTGATCACCAGTTTGATCGCTTCTTCGTGGTTGTTCATGTGCACGTCCACTTTGTATGCGTCACGGCCGGGCACCTGATATTTGAAGTTGCCGCCTTCGATGCCGATGCGGTCGCACATACCCTTGACCACCAAGGATTCGTCGGTCATATCAATCAACTGATATTTCAGCGACGAACTACCTGCGTTGATAACCAAAATTTTCATTTTTTCATCGTCCTCTCACATATTTGGTTGATTTTCGTTTCCGTCTGCGTTATAATATAGGAAACACACAAGAAATATAATAATACATTCCCTTTGAATTTGCAAGTGTTTTTCCGCAAAATCGTCCGAAAGGGTGGATATTTATGAAAATCGCCGGTATCGTGGCAGA
Source organism: Acutalibacteraceae bacterium (assembly GCA_045591605.1). Classification (GTDB taxonomy): domain Bacteria; phylum Bacillota; class Clostridia; order Oscillospirales; family Acutalibacteraceae; genus SIG588. Next base: position 1,171 of record JAZNTC010000147.1, read on the forward strand.
ATACAACCCGTTCCACAACGGTCACGCCGACCATATCCGTATGACACGCGACCCTCGCGCCGCCAATGCATCGCACGTGGTGGCGGTTATGAGCGGCTCGTTTGTGCAACGGGGCGAACCTGCGCTGTTCCCCAAATCCGAACGGGTGCGTGCCGCCTTGGCAGGCGGCGTGGATCTGGTGATCGAACTTCCCCTGCCGTGGGTGCTGACTTCGGCGGAAGGCTTTGCGTTCGGCGGCGTGTCGCTGTTGGATGCACTGGGCTGTGTGGACACTTTGAGTTTCGGCAGTGAGTGCGGCGATCTGGAAGCGTTGGAAAAGGCCGCCGCCGTGATGGAAGATCCGCAGTATCTCTCCATTGTACGCGGACGGATGGAATATGGCGGCACCGCGGCAGAAGCGTATCAATTCGCCATGCGCGAAGTGGGCGGTACTCTCTGTGCCAAACTGCTGTCCACCCCCAACAATGTGCTCGGCATGGAATACATCAAAGCATTGCGCCGCATAAACTCCCCCATCCGTCCGTTTACGGTTCAGCGGCAAGGGGCAGCACACGACGACGAATATCCCGTGGGACAAAGTGCCAGCGCAAGTTATCTGCGCCGCATGGCACAGGAAGGGCGCTGGAACAATGCCGCCGCCTTCATGCCGCGCGACTCCTTTGTGCTGTGCAGTGAGGCGATGGCGAAAGGACGAGCCCCTGCCGACGCTACGCGCAACCAACGGGCGATGCTCTTGAAACTGCGCCGTATGAGTGCGGAGCGTATGGCGAACTTGGCCGGTGTGAGCGAAGGGTTGGAAAACCGTCTTTACAACGTTGCCGCCACTGCCGATACCCTTTCCTCGCTGCTGGAAGCGCTTAAAACCAAGCGCTACACTCACACCCGTCTGCAACGGTTGCTGTGGGCGGCGATGCTGGATATTCCGGCCGAATGGGCAACCCGTACACCCCCGTACATCCGCGTGTTGGGTATGAACGAACGGGGGCGCGAAATCTTGAATACCGCCAAACGGCATGTATCGGTGCCGCTGGTGACCCGTGCCGCACAGGCGGAGGCGCTCACCGGGTTTGCGCGTGAGGTATGGGACTGCGAGTGCCGTGCCGCCGATTGGTACAGTTTCACCCTTCCCACTCCCCTGCCGCGCGGCACGGAATACACCGACGGGTTGGTCCGCATCGAATAACATGATCTAAGGAAGGGGTCGTGACAACCGTCACGACCCCCTTTTCTCTTAAAGGCATGTCGAAAACCCTTACCTTTCTCCACCAATTATCGCATAAGTAAAGAGCAAAAACAGACTGTGACGTGTTGTCACAGCCTGTTTTGTGTTTTTTGACCCGCCCGACCGTAATGGTGTCCGTGTTAACCTGCTACTAACGCAAGCAGGTGGGTTGCCGCCCACGGTGTTCACGCTCCCTTCGTCCGACGTAAAGTCGGGAGGTCTGCAATCCGACCGCGGAGCATAGGCTCCCTTATTCTAAATGTAGTAGGGTTAATAGACACCGGTCCGCGTATCGGGCAGGATGCTTTTTTATTGCGAATCGATCTCGTAATACTCCGACAGACGTTCCTCGAAGATATCCGCGATCTCATCAAACAGATCGTCATCCTCAATCGGCACCAACATACTGCCGTTGCCGTCCTCTTGCACTTCCAGAATGATCAGTTCCCCGTCATCCTGCAACATCTCGGTCGGATCTTCATAAAACGGCAACAACGCCACGTACCGTCCGTTGTCCGTTTCGATCGCATCCAGCTTTTCAAACGTATGGGTCACGCCGTCTTCATCTTCCACCGTGACCAAATCGGGACCAAACTCGTCGTCGGTCAATTCGATTTCTTCCCACTCACTCATAAATCCATTCTCCGTTTGGTGTATACTCGCCTTGCGGCTGACTCTATTGTACACGCTTTTTCCCGCTTCGTCAAGTGGTAGATCACACCACGGCCAATTCTTTCTCGACGGCATCAACAGTTTCTTCCACGGTGCAACCGATTATGCAAAAATCTGCGCGTTATGCAAAATTACCCCTTGCAATTATAAAAAAAATGTGGTATAGTATTCGGGTATAAACGCAAAGATGAAGAGAGTACGCACCTTCATTCGCCACACAGAGAGAGTCGCCGCGGCTGAAAGCGATTCGGTGGAATACGGTGCGGAAGTTCACTTCGGAGCGGTGTCGCTGAACGGATGAGTAGGCGGCAACGGCAGGCACCGTTAACGGCCGATGGAGTGTTTGCTTCATGCAAAAACCAAGGGTGGTACCGCGGAGTTTCGACTTCGTCCCATGGAGGGACGGGGTCTTTTTATTTTTCCGCGACCGAAAGGAAGGAACAAGATGAAAGAGAAACTCGAAGCATTGTATTTGGAAGCAACGGCGGCGTTGCCAACTCTCAGCAACGCACGGGAACTGGAAGAGTTCCGTGTGAAATATCTGGGCAAAAAGAGCGTGTTCACCGAACTGCTCCGTTCGCTCGGCACGTTGTCCGCCGAGGAACGCCCGGCAATGGGGCAGGCGATCAACGCCACCAAAAAGCAGGTGGAGGATGCGCTGGCCGCACGCGAAACCGAAATTTTGGCGGCCGCCCGTGCACAGCAGTTGCTGGATGAGCGACTGGACGTCACCATGCCCGGCAAAGCGGCACCCGTGGGCGGTCTGCATCCGCTGAACGTGGTGTTGAACGATCTGATTGACATTTTCCGTTCGATGGGTTTCGACGTGGTGGACGGTCCCGAAGTGGAAACTGACTATTACAACTTTGAAGCGCTGAACGTGCCGGCGGATCACCCGGCACGCGATATGCAGGACACCTTCTATCTCACCGATACGATGCTGCTGCGCACCCAGACCTCGGCAGCACAGATCCGCACGATGGAAAACCGCAAGCCGCCCATTCGCATCGTCTGCCCCGGCCGTGTGTACCGTGCGGACGAAGTGGATGCCACCCACTCCCCCGTGTTCCACCAGGTGGAAGGCTTGGTGGTGGATAAGGGGATCACGCTGTGCGACCTGAAAGGCGTGCTGGAACAGTTTGCGCACGAGATGTACGGCGCAGACACCGAGGTGCGTTTTCGTCCCTCCTTCTTCCCCTTCACTGAACCGAGTGTGGAAGTGGACGTGTCCTGTCCCGAATGCGGCGGCAAGGGTTGCCGCGTGTGCAAGGGCAGCGGCTGGATCGAGATTTTGGGTGCCGGCATGGTGCACCCCCGTGTGCTTGCCGGTTGCGGCATTGACCCCGAAGAATATTCGGGCTTTGCGTTCGGTATCGGTCTGGACCGTTTAACCACCACCCGTCACAAGATCAGCGACATCCGTCTGCTGTTTGAAAACGACCTGCGGTTCTTGAACCAGTTTTAAAGGAAAGGAGTGTTTTCACAATGAAAGTATCGCTGAATTGGCTCAAACGCTATGTAGATATTGACGTGACCACCGAAGAACTGTGCCGCCGCATGACAATGGCCGGTTTTGAAGTGGACGGGGTGGAAAACCTCGCGGACACCATGCGCAATGTGGTGGCGGCACGTTTGGTGAAATTGGAAAAGCACCCCGATTCCGACCATCTGCAAATCTGCCAGATGGACGTGGGTGAAGCGGAACTCGTGCAGATCGTCACGGGCGCACAAAACGTGTTTGAAGGCGCGCTTGTGCCTGCCGCGTTGCACGATTCGGACCTGCCTTGCGGCGTGCACATCAAAAAAGGCAAGTTGCGCGGCGTGGCATCCAACGGTATGCTCTGTTCGGGCGAAGAACTGTGCTTGAAAGAAAGCGATTATCCCGGTGCGGAAGTGAACGGCATCTTGATCTTAAAGGACGAAGCCGCACCCGGCACCGATATGCGCGAGATCCTGCATTTGAACGACGTCATCATCGATTTCTCGGTGCTTGCGAACCGCCCCGACTGCCAGAGTGTGCTGGGGCTTGCACGCGAAGTCGCGGTGGTGCTGAACAAAGAGTTGAAGCGCCCCGAACCGACCTACAAAACGGTGGGCGGTGACATTCACGAGCATATTAAGGTGGAGGTGCGCGATTTCGATCTTTGTCCGCGTTACCTCGGTCGTGTGGTGAAGAATCTGCGCGTGGCTCCCTCCCCCGACTGGATGCAACAGTGCTTGAAATCCGCCGGTATGCGCCCCATCAACAACATCGTGGACATCACCAACTTCGTGATGTTGGAAACGGGTCAGCCGATGCACGCGTTTGACCTTTCGGACGTGAAGGGTGCCGAGATCATCGTGCGCCGTGCCGCAAACGGCGAGACCATCACCACGCTGGACGGCAAGGAGCACACCCTCACCGACGATATGCTGGTGATCTGTGATGCCGAAAATCCCTCCTGCATCGCCGGCATCATGGGCGGTCAGGAAAGCGAAATCGAAGAGGACACCACCGCTCTCTTCTTTGAAGCGGCGAAATTCCGCCGTGACAGCGTGCGCCGCACCGGTCGTGCGCTGGGCATCCACACCGAATCGAGCGGTCGCTTTGAAAAAGGTGTGGATATTATGAACACCGCCTATGCCATGGAACGCGCGTTGCAGTTGATCGACGAACTGGATGCCGGCGACATCATTGACGGCACCATCGATCTGAACAACGGCTTGCCTGCCGAGCGTGTGCTCACCGTGCGTGCGGCCGACGTGGAAGCGTTGCTCGGTGTGTCCATCCCCGTGCCCACGATGGTGGATATTTTGAATCGCTTGGCACTCCCCACCACCGAAGAAAACGGTGTGCTCACCTGCCGCATTCCCTCTTCGCGCGACGACATTGAAGGTCGCGCGGACATTGCGGAGGAAGTGATGCGCATTTACGGCTACGAGCACATTATCGGCACGCCGATGACAGGTGCGGTATTGCGCGGCACCTTGACCGACGAACGCCGCAAGACCGACCGTCTGAAAGCGTTGTTGATCGGACAGGGCGTGCGCGAGATCACCACCTATTCCTTCATCAACCGCAAGGCGACAGATACCCTGCTGTTGGCAGAGGACGATGCGCGCCGCAACGTGATTGCCCTGCGCAATCCGCTCAGCGAAGAGTTTGGCGTGATGCGCTCACAGCTTATTACCTCGATGCTGACGGTGCTCTCCACCAACTATAACCGCAAGAATGCCGCCGCGCGCTTGTTTGAGTGCGGTCGTCTGTTCGTCCCGAATACAGATGCCACCCTGCAACCGGCGGAACGCCCGGCGCTGTCGCTCGGTTTCTATGGCGAGGGCGAGGACTTCTTCACCATGAAGGGCGCGGTGGAACTGCTGTGCCGCGGCACGCGTGCGCGCTTCACCGCTTCGAGCGAGCCGTTCTTGCATCCCGGTCGTCAGGCGGCGGTGCTGCTCGGCGACGAAGTGATCGGCGTGTTCGGCGAACTGCATCCCGACGTGGCGGAAAAATACGGATTCGGCGTGCGCGTGTATGTGGCGCAGTTGGAATTGACGGCATTGTTCGCCGCCGAAAAACCGCTGGTGCGCTATCAGCCGTTGCCGCGCTTCCCGGCGGTGGAGCGTGACTTGGCGCTGTTGTGTGACGAGGATCTGCCGGTCGGCGAGATCGCGGAGATCATTCGCCGTGCAGGCGGTCGCTTGCTCGAATCGGTCACCCTGTTCGACGTGTACAAGGGTGCGCAGATCGAAGCCGGCAAAAAGAGCGTGGCGTTCAGCCTGACCTTCCGCAGCAGTGAAGAAACGCTGACCGACGAACAAATTTCGCCTGCTTTGAACAAAATTTTCAAAAATTTAAAAGAAAAAGACTGTATTCTCCGCACCTAAAGTCTTGCAAATTGTGCGAAGATACCGTATAATGAAAGAGTAACTACGGAACGGAGGTTGACGGAATGCTTGACAGAACCCAAACATTTTCCATCGGCTGTGATAACGATGCCGAAATGAAAAAGGTCTTGACCATTGTATACGACGCACTGCGCGAGAAGGGATACAACCCCATCAACCAGTTGGTCGGCTACATCCTGTCGGAGGATCCCACGTACATCACCACGCACAATAATGCCCGCACCCTCATCCGTAAGATCGATCGTGACGATCTGTTGCGCGCACTGGTGCGCTCCTATCTCGACGATTGACAGAAAGGTGAGTGTAGACCAATGGCGGAAAACGAGAATGTTTTGATGTATAAGGGCCGTCCTCTGGTGCGCAGCGGCAACACGCTGTATTACGGAGACATGGCGGAGGAACACGTCGTTGTGATGCAGATCTTGGCCACCGATACGGTGAAGG
>JAZNTC010000148.1:0-7879 GCA_045591605.1 Acutalibacteraceae bacterium
ATGATGCCGGCGTGGAACAACTCGGTTTCCAAGAAGATCTGACCGTCGGTGATGGAGATCACGTTGGTCGGGATATACGCCGACACGTCACCTGCCTGCGTTTCGATGATGGGCAGTGCGGTGATAGAGCCGCCGCCGAATTCGGGGGCAACACACGCCGCACGTTCCAACAAACGGGAGTGCAGATAGAACACGTCGCCGGGATATGCTTCACGGCCGGGCGGACGGCGAATCAACAAGGACAGTGCACGGTATGCCACTGCGTGCTTCGACAGATCGTCGTACACGATGAGCACGTCACGCCCCTGCTCGCGGAAATATTCCGCCATCGCACAACCCGCATAGGGGGCGATGTATTGAAGCGGTGCGCTTTCGGAAGCCGAGGCGGAAACGATGATGGTGTATTCCATCGCGCCTGCCAGCGCCAGACGTTCCGCAATCTGCACCACCGAGGTGCTCTTTTGTCCGATTGCCACGTAGATGCACAACACACCGCTGTTCTTTTGGTTCAGAATGGTATCGATTGCGATTTCGGTCTTGCCCGTTTGACGGTCACCGATGATAAGCTCGCGCTGACCGCGACCGATCGGGATCATACTGTCGATGGCTTTGATGCCCGTCTGCAACGGCACAGACACACTCTGGCGTTCAATAATACCCGGTGCTTCGGATTCCACGGGACGGGTGAGGGTGGTGGCGATCGGACCTTTGCCGTCGATCGGTTCGCCCAGTGCATTCACCACGCGTCCGAGCATCGCATCGCCCACCGGCACCGACAACACGCGACCGGTGCGGCGCACAGTGCTGCCTTCACGAATGGCGTTGTTGTTGGAAAGCACGGCAACCGAAACGGGTTCCTCTTCCAAGTTTTGCGCCATACCAAAACTGCCATCTTCAAATTCCAGCAGTTCGCCTGCCATGCATTCCTGCAAGCCGTACACACGGGCGATACCGTCGCCCACCAAAATCACCGTGCCGGTTTCACGCATTTCCATACGTGCGCGGTACTGCTTGATCTGTTCTTTAATAATGTTACTAATCTCTTCAGGTCTCACGTTCACTGCTAATCACTTCCTTCAATTCCTGCAAATGATGTCGCAAACTGCCGTCCAGCACCTTGCCGTCCATCTCCACGATCACACCGCCAAGCAGAGATTCGTCCACCGTCCATTGAATCGTGACGGCTTTGTTCTCTGCGGCGTTCAATTTTTCGTTCAACCGTGCTTTTTCCTCGTCGGTCAGTTCCACCGCCGAAATGACGGTGGCGGTTGCGCGGTTTTGTGCCTCACGGCGAAGGGCGGCAAAATGTTCCGCCGCCACATCGTATTCGCGGATGTGACCCCGCTCGCACAACAACTGCAAAAAGGAAACTGCCGTTTCGGGCAACGAGGCAAACGCCGTGCCGAGTGCTTGCACCCGTTCATTCTTCGGAATGGTGGGCGAGGAAAGAAACTCCACGTAGGAGGGGTTTTCTTGCAGCACGGCAGAAACCGTTTCCAGTGCGGCGGCAATCGCATCACACTCGCCGTTTTCTTCACTCAACAAAAACAGTGCTTCGGCGTATTCCTTGCTCACGTTCGTCATTCGCCGTCACCCATATCCTTTATGAAGGAATCGATCATTTGGCGGTGATCCTCGGTGCGCACTTCACGCTCCAACATCTTGGTTGCCAACACGGCAGAAACGTCCACGATCTCTTGACGAATGATCGCTTCGGCCTTTTTGTGTTCCAATTCTGCTTGCGTTTGTGCCTGCCGCACGATGCCATCCGCTTTTTCGCGCGCTTCCGAAACGATGGCATCCGAACGACGTTCGGCGTTCACCGTGGCGGTCTTGATGATGGCATCTGCTTCGGCAGCGGCGGCTTCGCGCTTTTCTTCCCACGTCGCTTTGTCTGCTTTGGCAGATGCTTCGGCTTCGGCGGCGGCTTTGAACTGCGCATCCAGTTGTTCCTCACGGTCGGCGATCAATTTCTTGACCGGTTTGTAAAGGAATTTTTTAAGGATCAAAAACAAGAGCAGAAGGTTGCACAAAGAGACAAGGATCGACCAGAGATTGACCGATATGATATCCAATGTCTGCATAATTACAAGACTCCTCTGATTAGTGGATCGCGTTCATCAACACGTTCACAAGCATGTTGGGCGCAACGAAGATGAGCAGAATCGCGATAACCAATGCATATAGACTGGTGGTTTCCGCAATCGCACAACCCATCAACATGGTGGTGGTGACACTACCCTTGCATTCGGGCTGACGACCGATCGCTTCGCACGCTTTCGCCACCGCGTTACCTTCACCGATACCGGGGCCGATACCTGCGATCATCGCCGTACCTGCACCCAACGCACAACAACCCAAAATGATACCAATAGCCAGCTCTAACATAATAATTACCTCCAAAATATTTTATGAATTTGCCTTTTTGGCTTTTTTCTTCTCTTGCCGTTTAAAAAACTCGTCTACAGGGAATCCGCCCGAAATATACAACATTGTCAGCATGGCAAAAATGTATGCCTGCAACAGGCCGCTGAACACGTCAAAATAAATCGACAGCACAGCGGGCAGACCGATGCGCAAGAAGGGGAATTCGCCAAGCCAGCCGGGCAACCATCCCAACAAAAGGGAGGTTAGGCCCTGCAAGCCGGTTGCCACCAACACCGAAATAACCGTACCCGACAAAATGTTTCCGTAATGACGGAATGCCATGGAAATCGGGGTGGCCACTTCGCTGATAATGTTCAGCGGTGCCAAGAACGGAACGGGATCACCGAAACTTTTGAGATACATCACGGGACCGCATTTGCACTTGTAATAGGTGATCAGTACAAATACGAGGATCGCCCAGCCACCCACCACGTTGATGTCCGACGTGGGGGGGTACAATCCCAAAAGGGAAAGCAGGCTGGAAAATGCCGAAAGTCCGAGGATCGCCGCCACGAAGGGGACGAATCCCGCAAAGTATTCGCCCATGTTTTCCAGCACCATGGCTTCACTCTTTTCCACCAGCCATTCCAGAATCACTTGCCGCTTGGTTTTCACCTTGGCACGAATGCCGTGGGTGAGATACAAACACAAGAACAACACTGATATAATGACCAGCCACGAGTTGACCTGCGCTTCGCTGATGATGATTTCCTGCAAGGGGAAGGGAACGGTGAAATACACGAGCGCTCCCGTTACTTCGATCCCTTGGGTGGGGGGCGTGAACAGAATCTTTAACGCCAAACCTGCCAAGATCGGTAGCACCATCAGCACGAGCAAGAGGATGTCCACCGCCGCAAAACGGCGGTTTGCTTTATTCATTCGTTGTGTCACCTCCGCTTTTGAACAGTGGGCGCAACATCACCGCAAGACGAGGGAAGAACAGCGAGAGGAGGGTGGCCCACAGGTTAAACGCGGCCGGAATTGCCGCCCCGATGACCGCCACACCCAGCAGTAAAAACAGGCGACCGCTTTGGGAGGCCTTCATCAACTGCTTGGCGTCCTTTTCGTCTTTTTGCACGGCGTTTTGCACCGTCAGTCCCATCAAAAAGAAGTTGCCGACTGCCGCCGTGCCGCCCAACAGGTTACCGAACAGTACGGTGTAATGCCACCAGCCGCCCACCAAAAAGACCGCTTGCATCAGCAGACTGAACACAAGTGTCCATCCGGCGACGTATAACGTCATTTGTCGAACGGCATTGTCCACAGGTTTCATACAGTCACTCCTTTTTTTGTAACATTGAGATATATTATACACAAGACCAACATGTTTTTCAATAGTTTTATGGTGAAATTTAATTTTTTATGTTTACAAAGATTACAACACTGTAACTTTACATCCCCCAAAAACCGATGCTACAGTTAAAACGAGGGAGGGGATTGTATGGCGAGAAAACTGTTTTGCGAATGGTCGTCGCTGACAGTGGTGGAACGCCATCATCATAACGGGTTGGATATGTTTCCCGATTATGGGCGGCAAGTACCGTTTGGCACAGGCACGGCGGTGGCGTATAACTATATTGACTACCGTGTGAAGAACGAAACGGACATCACTTTTCAGGTGCTGGTATATACCGATAAAAAATACCTTTGCGGAGAGCTGCGTGCGGATAAACACCCGCCTTGCACCTATCACATTCGCACCGAGGACGAAGCGTTTGTGCAAGAGGAAGATGGTGTGTATCGTGTGGGCACTGTGGTGCGCGACACGGTGGATTGCCGCAGCGGACGTGTGGTGTGCAGCGAAACGATACAAACCAACCATGTACGGGTGTTGTACGACACAGCACATTTGGACGTGTGTGAAAAAATTGAAAAAAGGGGTTGACATCCCGAAAAAACAGTGGTATAATCCGTCACATATTGGAAAAGCGATGACGAAGACGGCAGGAGCAGGCAGTTTTCAGAGAGTCGGCGGGTGGTGCGAGCCGACAACGAATTGCTTCAACGCCCATCCCTTCCGAGCTGAACGTCCCGAAGCCTTTGTGAGTAGGGAGTTCCGTGACCTGTTACGTTAGTGCAGAGGGCTTGTTTGAGCCTTGAAAGCGGTGTCGAAAGACGCAATTTGAGTGGTACCGCGGGTGAAGTTGATTTACTCGTCTCAAAGGAAACTTTGAGACGAGTTTTTTTATTCCAACATGGATGGAAGGAGACGGCAAACATGGATTACAGTTTGAAGGACGTAGCAGGAAGAATCAAAGACCTGCGTGAAGCCAAAGGGTACACGCAAGAGGAGCTGGCACGGCTCACGGGTGTCTCGATTGAAGACTACAAGATTTTGGAAAACGGCGAAACCGATTTCAGTTTCACCTTCATTTACAAATGCGCCAAGGCGTGCGGTGTCGAAGTGGTTGACCTGTTGGAAGGTACCAGCACGACTCTGACCTCCTTCGCCATTACCCGCAAGGGAGACGGTCTTAAAATATTGAAGCAACACGGTGTGGAATACAACAACTTAGCGCCGAAATTCAAGGATAAGCTCGCTGAGCCGTTCTTGGTGAAATTCCCGTATCTTCCCGAAGAGCAAAACGCGCCGATGAAACTCAATTCCCACAACGGTCAGGAATTTGACGTGGTGGTGAAGGGTTCGCTGAAAGTGCAGGTCGGCAGTCACGTGGACGTTCTCCACGAGGGCGATTCCATCTTCTATAACAGTTTGATTCCGCACGGTATGATCGCGGTCAGCGAAGGCGGTTGCGAATTCCACGCGGTGGTGCTGAATCCGCAAAACGGGTTGGTCAGCGAGGAATACCCGGAAGCGCCGTACACCGTGTCCAAAGCGGTGGAAAAGGAAGAAAAGCCCTCCGGCGTGGCGGATAATTTCATCGAATCCTTCTATGACGAGAACGGTGTGTTCAACGGCATCCGTTTCAAGGACGACGACAAGTTCAACTTTGCGTTTGACTGCGTGGATGCCATCGCCGAAAAAAATCCCGACAAGCTCGCGATGCTGTGGGTGGCGAACGATAAGACCGATCGCCGCTTCACCTTCAGCGATATGAAGAAATATTCCGCCAAAACCGCCAACTATTTTGAATCGCTCGGCATCAAAAAGGGCGACACGGTCATGTTGGTGCTTAAGCGTCACTACCAATTCTGGTTCTGCATGCTGGCCCTTCACAAGATCGGTGCCATCGCCATCCCGGCGACCAACCAGTTGGTGGAACACGATTTCACCTATCGTTACAAAGCGGCCAAGGTGAAGGCGATCGTCTGCACGGCAGACGGCGACGTGTCGGCCGAAGCGGAAAAAGCGGCGGCGGGGTTCCCCGATATGCTGAAGATTCTGGTGGGCGGCAAAAAGGATGGATGGAACGACTTTAACGTGGAAATGGAGCGCTTCAGCACCCATTATTTCCCCACCGAAAACACCCCCTGCGGCAACGATCCGATGCTGATGCTCTTCACCTCGGGCACGACCGGTTATCCCCGTATTGCGACCCATTCCTACAAATACGCGCTGGGTCACTATCCCACTGCCAGACATTGGCACAACGTCAATCCCAACGGGTTGCACTTCACCATCTCCGACACCGGTTGGGGCAAGGCGCTGTGGGGCAAACTGTACGGTCAGTGGCTGTGCGAAGCCGCGGTGTTCACCTATGACTTCGACCGCTTCCATTCGGAAGACATCCTGCCGATGTTCCAGAAGTATCACATCACCACCTTCTGTGCACCGCCCACGATGTATCGCTTCTTTATCAAAGAAGATCTGTCGAAATACGATCTGTCCTCCATCGAATATGCCACCACTGCCGGTGAAGCGTTGAACCCCGAAGTGTTCAACCAGTTCAAGAAGGCGACGGGACTCACCATCATGGAAGGCTTCGGTCAGACCGAAACCACCCTGTCCATCGCGAACTTTGTGGGCACGACCCCGAAGATCGGTTCGATGGGTAAGGCGAGTCCGCTGTATGATGTGGTCGTGTTGGATCCCGACGGCAACCCGTGCAAAACGGGTGATGCCGGCGAGATCTGCATCCGCACCAAAGACGGTGCGCCGTGCGGCTTGTTCATCGGTTACTATCTGGATGAAGAAAAGACCAAAGATGTGTGGCACGATGGGTTCTATCACACCGGCGACCAGGCCAGCATGGACGAAGACGGGTATCTCTGGTATGTTGGTCGTATCGACGACGTGATCAAGTCGTCGGGTTACCGCATCGGGCCGTACGAGATCGAAAGTGTCATCATGGAACTGCCCTACGTGCTGGAATGTGCCATCACCCCCGTGCCGGATGAAGTGCGCGGCCAGATCGTGAAGGCGACCATTGTTCTGGTGAAGGGAACCGAGGGCAGCGATGCGCTCAAAAAGGAAATTCAAGACTACGTCAAGACGCACACCGCGCCGTACAAATATCCGCGTATTGTGGAATTTGTGGACGAACTGCCGAAAACCATCAGCGGCAAGGTGCGACGTGTGGAGATCCGCAAAAACGATATGGAAAAAATGAGTAAATAACAAAACGTCAGGGACTGTGTGATTACACAGCCCCTGACGTTTTTATCGTTTAGTCCTCTTGAAACAACGGGGTGGAGAAGTAGCGCTCGGCGGTGTCGGGCAACACGGTGACCACCGTCTTGCCGGGACCAAGTTTCTTTGCCAAACGGATGGCGGCGGCAACGTTGGTGCCGCTGGAAATGCCGCACATCAACCCTTCTTTACGCGCCAGATCTTGCGCGGTGCGGATGGCTTCTTCATCGGAGATGATGCAAATATCTTCAAAGATAGTCTGATTCAGCACCTTCGGGATCAGCCCGTCGCCGATGCCCATCTGCAAATGCGTGCCGATGGTGCCGCCTGCCAGAATGGCGGCATTTTCGGGCTCCACCGCCCAGATGGTGATGTCGGGGTTATTGGCGCGCAACACCTCGCCAATGCCCGTGATGGTGCCGCCCGTGCCGATGCCGGAACAAAAGCCGTGAATCGGACCTGCCACCTGTTCCAAAATTTCAAATGCGGTGTGGTGACGGTGCACGTTCGGGTTATCCTCGTTTTCAAACTGTTGGGGCACAAACACCTTTGGGTCTGCCGCAGCCATCGAAAGCGCGGTGCGCAAACACGCATCAATGCAATCGCCGATGTTTCCTGCGTCGTGAATCAAGATCACCTCGGCACCGTAGTGGCGCACCAGTTTGCGGCGCTCTTCACTCACCGAGTCGGGCATAATGATGACGGTGCGGTAGCCGCGCACCGCGCCCACCAACGCCAAACCGATGCCTTGGTTGCCGCTGGTCGGTTCCACAATGATGGAATCGGGGGAGAGCAGACCGCGCTTTTCTGCTTGGATAATCATATTATAGGCGGTGCGCGTTTTGATCGAGCCGCCCACGTTCAGTCCTTCAAATTTCACAAGGATCTCCGCCCCGTCCGGATCTGCCATATGGGTCAGCC
>JAZNTC010000149.1:0-1526 GCA_045591605.1 Acutalibacteraceae bacterium
CTTGCCGAAATAGTAGAAACCATTCGCGAAGCCTTCGATGTTGTTCGTGTTGCTGACGAAATAACGACCCTTCACAACCTTACCGCCGTCGCTGACGTAGCAGTAATTACCGTCTGCTGCTCTCACCAAGCCGCGATACGGCTTGCACAGACCGTCCTCACCGTAGTAGTAGCCGTCCACAACCAAATTCTTCAACATCTTACCGTCTTCGTTGAAGTAGTAGTAACCATTCACGAAGCCTTCCATGTTGTTCGTGTTGCTGATGAAGAAACGACCCTTTGCCACACGAGCGCCATCACCGACATAGTAGAGTTCGCCGTTGAACGCCACCAAGCCTGCGTAGTACGCACGCTCGCCGCCTACATAGTAGACACCGTCCACGATCTCCGCTTCCAGAATCGGGATGATTTCGCCTTTTTTGATCATTTCGCCGCAGACACTGCACTTGAGGTCGCCGGTGTAACCGGGCTCTTCAAGCGTGGCATCCACTTTGCCTTCCAGCACTTCGGTGTGACCCAAAGCCGCAACAACTTCCTGTGCCACGATCACTTCGCCGCAAACGTCGCAATGCTTGCCTTCGGTCAAACCGGTTTCGGTGCAAGTCGGAGCGACAGCCGCATCGATCACTTCGGTGTGGCCGAGAGCCTCAATGACTTCGCCTTCTTTGACAATCGCGCCGCAACGGCAAACCATATCACCGGTGTAACCGTTTTCGGTGCAAGTGGCATCCACTTGACCCGTCAGCGTGCCGTTGTCGTGCTCGTGCAAGATCACTTCGTAGTTGTCACCGTTCGGCACCGCTTCATAGCCCTCTGCAACCCAAACCTTGGTCGGGTTTTCGGTCTTGTTGTTCGAAGGATCGTACTTGTAGAACGTACCGCCCTTCACAATGAGCGTACCCTTCAGGGTGTCGTGGCTGTTCAGCGTCCACTTGGGAGTGTGCGCGATGAACGTACCGCCGTTGATGGTGACCGTACCGCCGTTCTTCGCATAGATCAGATCATAATGATCGTCTTCGCCTGCGCCCGCGTTGGTGAAGGTACCACCGTTGATGGTGACCTCACCGCCGTTTGCCCAGATCGCAATATTCCATATATTCGCACCGACAGCATTGATGGTGCCTTCGCCGGTGATGGTGAGGTCGCCGCCTGCCGGGACATAGAACACGCCGTCGCCGGTGGTGTCTTTGGTTGCCGTAATGGTGTGGCCGTTCAGATCAACCACAACCGTACCGTTGATGGTCAGCGGACCTGCGACATCAACGTCACGATCCAACACAACCGTACCGCCTGCGTTCAAGAGAGCCTGCAGGTCATACAGCACCGTGCCGCACTCGTTCAAGCAATACTGTTTCGCATTCCAGGTGCCGGTGGGTTCATTATGACCCAGAGCCGGGTTTTCTTCCTGTGCCACGAGCACTTCGCCGCACGCGGAGCAATGCTTACCTTCGGTCAGACCGGTTTCGGTGCAGGTCGGAGCAACTGCTTCGTCCCCCACTTCGGTGTGAAGTCGGATCGTAGCCATGT
>JAZNTC010000150.1:0-9521 GCA_045591605.1 Acutalibacteraceae bacterium
CTGTCTCATTTTTCAATCGGTTGGCACAAAAAAAGCAGGGTGCCGACGCGGCACCGTGCCAGTTTTGAAAAAGGTTAGATTGCACGCACGCGAATCACGCCGTCAATTGCGGCGATCTTTGCCAGCGCATCCGCCGTGGGAGCGGTCGGGATGTCCAGCAAGGTGTAGGCAAAATCTTTGCGCGAACGGTTTGCCATCGAATCAATGTTGATGCCTTCTGCCGACACTTCTGCCGAAATCTGGGTGAGAATGCTCGGCACGTTGCGGTGCAACACGCACAAACGGTGGGCACTGCCGCGCGGCACGTTCACGGTGGGATAGTTCACCGAGTTGACGATGTTGCCTTCTTCCAGATACGCCTTCAACTCGTCTGCCGCCATCACCGCGCAGTTGTCTTCACTTTCGGGGGTGGAAGCACCCAGGTGCGGAATGGCGATGATGCCGTCCACATCCAGCGCCTCTTCGGTCGGGAAATCCACCACGTAACGGGCGACCTTGCCGCTTTCCAGCGCCGCTTTCATATCGTCGATGTTGACGAGTTCGGCACGGGAGAAGTTCATGATGCGCACACCGTCGGGCATCTGCGCAAAGGTGTCTTTGTTCAGCATGCCGCGGGTATCGTCGTTCAGCGGCACGTGCACCGAAATGAAATCGCAGTTCTGATAGATTTCTTCACGGCTGGCCGCGTGTTTGATGGAACGGGAGAGTTTCCACGCCGCATCCACGGACATGAACGGATCAAAACCGTACACTTCCATGCCCAGCGCCTGTGCCGCGTTTGCCACCAAAATACCAATGGCACCCAGACCGATGACACCGAGTTTCTTGCCGGCAAGTTCAGGACCGACATACGCACCCTTGCCCTTTTCCACCAGCTTCGGCACAGCCGCGCCTTCGCCCTTCAGGGTTTTCGCCCAGGCGATGCCGTCCAGCACCTTACGGCAGGAGAGCAACAAACCGGCAAGCACCAGTTCCTTCACCGCGTTCGCGTTCGCGCCGGGGGTGTTAAACACCACAATACCGGCTTCACTGCATTTGTCCACGGGAATGTTGTTCACACCGGCACCTGCACGCGCGATCGCCAGCAGATCTTCCGGCAGTTCCATATCGTGCATCGCTGCGGAACGCACCATAACACCGCTTGCACCGGCAAGTTCTTCGGTCAACGTATAGCCTGCGCCAAGACGGTTGGTGCCGCACGCCGCAATCTTATTCAAAGTGCAAATTTTCATGGTTCTCTCCTCCTTAGGAATGCGCTTCTTCGAACGCCTTCATGAAGGCCACGAGTTTCTCCACGCCTTCGATCGGCATCGCGTTGTAGATGGAGGCACGCATGCCGCCCACCGAACGGTGACCCTTCAGGTTCACAAAACCGGCCGCCGCGGCTTCCTTCACAAACGCCGCATCCAACTCGTCGTTACCCGTGACAAACGGCACGTTCATGAGCGAACGATCCTCCGGCACAACGGTGCCGCGGAACATCTTGCTGTTGTCGAGGAAATCGTAGAGCAGAGCCGCCTTCTTCTCGTTGATCTCTTGCATCTTTTCAAGACCGCCGATTTCGTTCTTCAACCATTCCAACACGAGTTTCGCCATGTAGATGGTGTAGCACGGGGGCGTGTTGTACATCGAGCCGTTGTCGGCATGAGTCTGATAGTTGAACATGGTCGGGGTGATGTCACGCGCCTTGCCGATCAGATCTTCACGGATGATGACGACGGTGAGACCGGCAGGCGCCATGTTTTTCTGCGCACCGGCATACAACACGCCGAACTTGCTCACGTCGATGGGAGTGGAGAGAATGCAGGACGAAATATCCGCCACCAGCGGCACGTCACCCGTATCGGGCAGTTCGTGATACACCGTGCCGTAGATGGTGTTGTTCATGCAAATGTGGAAATAGTCCGCATCCTTCGTGAAGGTAGCGGGATCGAGCTTCGGGATGTAGGAGAACGTCTTATCCTTGGAGCTCGCAACGATATGCGCTTCGCCGTAACGCGAGGCTTCTTGATATGCCTTGTTCGCCCACTGACCGGTAATAACGAAATCCGCCTTGCCGCTGCCGTTCATCAGGTTCAGCGGCAACATCGCAAACTGCGAGGATGCGCCGCCCTGCAAAAACAGCACTTTGTAGTTGTCGGGGATGTTCATGACTTCGCGCAACAGCGCTTCACAGCCATTGATGATCTCCTCGTACACCTTGGAACGGTGAGACATCTCCATCACGCTCTGGCCGCTGCCGTTGTAATCCAGCATCTCAGCCGCCGCGCGCTTCAACACTGCCTCCGGCAGCATGGACGGACCTGCGGAAAAATTGTACACTCTTGCCATAATAAAGACCTCCAGTTTAGATTATATCTAGTTTCCATCATACTCTCTTTGACACGATTTGTCAACGGAGATTTCACAAAATTCTCGCTCTCAAAATCGAGTTTTTTCGGTAAAAAAAGAGACAGACGCTGTCTGTCTCTTTTTTTGATACATATCAGAAGAAACTCATCTGTGCCGAAGCAGGCAAACTGCCGAACGCGCCCATTTGGGCGAGTGTTTCCATCAGCGTTTTAGACAGACCACTGCGCGATTGCACGTCGTCTTGCGAAAGGAATTCCCCTTCGTCACGTGCTTTCATCAACGCTTCTGCCGCCGCACCGCCAAGCCCTTTCACCGCGCTGAACGGCAAGCGCACCTTGCCGTCCTCCATCGTGAATTTGTGCGCATGGGATTTGTACAGATCCACCGGCAAAAACTCCACGCCGCGCAACATTGCTTCGTACACCACGTGCAAACTTTCCGCCTGATCCTGTTCCTTCTGGGTGGCTTCTTTGCCGCGTGCACGGATGTTATCCATCAGCGATTTCACGGCATTGATGCCGCCGAGCACGGGCTCGGCATCAAAGTCCTCACCGCGTCCCGTGAAGAACGCCGCGTAATAGGCCGCCGGATGATACACTTTATACCACGCCACGCGCAATGCCGCAATGACGTAGGCCGCGGCGTGCGCTTTCGGGAACATATACTTGATCTTCATGCAGGAATCCACGTACCATTGTTGCACACCGTGATCCTTCATCGCCTGGAAATGCTCGTCGGTGAGCAGTTTGGTGGCGTTGCCCTTACGCACGATCTCCATAATCTTAAACGCCATTTTCGGTTCCAACCCGCGGTGCATCAAATAGGTCATAATGCCGTCACGGGTACCGATCACGTTGGAAATGGTGCAAGTGCCTGCCTTAATGAGTTCTTGTGCGTTGCCGAGCCACACGTCGGTACCGTGGGACAGACCCGAAATTTGAAGCAGGTCGGCAAAGTTCTTGGGTTGCGTTTCAAGCAGCATTTGCCGCACGAAACCCGTGCCCATTTCGGGAATGGACAGCGTGCCGTTTTCACAGCCGAGTTGTTCTGCCGTGATGCCGAGTGCCTCGGTGGAGGTAAACAACGAATACACCTTCGGGTCGGACATCGGCACATCCATCACCGAAATCCCCGTATTTTCTTCCAGATATTTGTAGGTCGTGGGAATGACGTGACCCAGGTTATCCAGTTTCAAAATGGTATCGTGGATGGAATGGAAATCGAAGTGGGTGGTGAGGATTTCGGATTTCGGGTCGTCTGCCGGATGCTGAATGGGACAAAAGTCCTCCACGTCGAATTCATCCGGCACGACCACCATGCCACCGGGGTGCTGACCGGTGGTGCGTTTGATACCCGTGCACCCTGCCGCCAGACGTTCAATCTCGGTCGGGCTGTAATGCAATCCGCGCTCTTCCGCATACTTTTTCACGTAACCGAACGCGGTTTTGTCCGCCACGGTGGAAATCGTGCCGGCTTTGAACACATGATCCAATCCGAACAGTTTTTCGGTGTAACGGTGGGCATAAAACTGATATTCACTTGCAAAGTTCAAGTCAATATCGGGAGCTTTGTCACCGTCGAACCCCAAGAAGGTTTCAAACGGGATCTCGTGCCCGTCACGCCCAAGCGGCTCGCCGCACACAGGGCACACCTTATCGGGCAGGTCGAAGCCCGACCCCACTTCGCCGTGGGTAAAAAATTCGGAATATTTACATTTCTTACAAACATAGTGCGGCACGAGTGGATTCACTTCTGAAATGCCGGCCATACTGGCAACGAAGGACGAACCGACCGATCCGCGCGAACCGACCAAATAGCCGTGATCCACCGAATCCTTCACCAGTTTTTGCGCGATCATATACAGCACCGAGAACCCGTGCTTGATGATGGAACTCAATTCACGTTCCAAACGGGAGGACACGATCTCGGGCAGGGGATCGCCGTAAATCTCCTTGGCACGACTCCAACAAATCTCCTGCAACTCTTCGTCCGCACCGTCCATGTGCGGTGAGAAGGTGCCTTTCGGAATGGGGCGCACCGTTTCGATGCTGTCCGCAATGCGGCGCGGATTTTCCACCACCACTTCATACGCCTTTTCTTCGCCGAGGTAGGCAAATTCTTGGAGCATTTCTTCGGTGTTACGGAAATACAGCGGTGCTTGCTCGTCCGCATCTTCATATCCTTGCCCTGCCTGCAAAATGCGGCGGTACACCTCGTCCTCGGGATCCATAAAGTGCACGTCGCAGGTGGCACACACGGGAATGTTCAGTTTTTCGCCCAACCGCACGATGGTACGGTTGAACTCGCGCAACTGCTCTTCGCTTTGTGCCAAACCTTTGCGCAACATGAAGCGGTTGTTCGCGATCGGCTGAATTTCCAAAAAGTCGTGGAATTTGGCAATCTCGCACAGTTCACCCCACGGCTTGCCTGCCAAAATGGCGTGGAACAGTTCACCTGCCTCGCACGCACTGCCAAGCAACAACCCTTCACGGTGTTCCATCAATTTCGTTTTGGTGATGCGCGGCTTGCGATAGAAATTCTTCACGTGCGACCACGAAATGAGCTTGTACAAGTTTTTAAGCCCCACTTGATTTTGCGCCAGCAGGATCAAGTGATAGGGTGCCGCTTTTTTGTCTTCCAAACTCTCGTTGATCTCTTGGAAGGTGTGCACACCGCGCAGATCGCGCAGGTCGGAACTCATGCACAAAAAGATCTCTGCCAACACGGCGGCATCGTCACACGCGCGGTGATGGTTGAAATCCCCCAAATGCAGGTGTTCTGCCACCGTGTTCAGTTTGTGGTTTTTCAGCGAGGGATACAGCCCCCGTGCGAGCGGCACGGTGTCGATCGCGCCGAAGGGATAGGGCATATCCTGCCGCGCCGCCGCCTGCCGAATAAACGCGGTGTCAAAGCCGGCATTGTGCGCCACCAACACGGTGGTGTCGCCGCAGAAATCATAAAACGCCTGCAACGCTTCCCGTTCGGACAGAGCATTTTCCACCATCGCATCGGTGATGCCCGTCAATTCGGTGATCTTCGGGGGAATGGGGCGTTCGGGATTCACAAGGGTGTTGAACGTGTCGCTGACCGCCCCTTCGTGCAAGCGCACCGCACCGATTTCGGTGATGCGGTCGGAAAGGGCACTGAGACCCGTGGTTTCCAAGTCGAACACGATGACGTCACTGCCGATCTCGCCCGTGACACCCGGTTCCACCGCCCCTGCACGGTCGTTGACGTAATACGCTTCACTGCCATACAGAATTTTAATCTCTTTTCCTTTTTTTGCCAGTTTTTCCGCGGTGTTCATGGCGTCGGGGAACGCCTGCGCTACACCGTGATCGGTGATGGCGACCGCCGGGTGTCCCCACGCCGCCGCGCGCTCCACCAAGGCAGAGGCTTCGCTCACCGCATCCATCTGCGACATCTTGGTGTGCAGGTGCAATTCCACGCGTTTCACGGGCGCGTTGTCACGCTTTTGATATTTCGCCAACATGGCGAGCGAGCGGATACGGATCTGGTTATCCTTGGCATATTCGTTATAGTCGTATGCACCCGAGATCAGCACGCACATCCCCGGTTTCAGCGCTTCCATCAGCGCTTTTTTATCCTTGTCGCGCCGATGATCCGCACGGAACACCGCCGTGACGGAATTGGTTTTATCCGACAAACAGATGTTAAACCGCGTGCTGCTGCCGTCGCGGCTTTCACGGGCATCTACCTTAAAGATTTCGCCCCATACCGTCACAAAACTGCCGTCCGCTTCCAGCGAGGACATGGGTTGCGGCTTCACATTTTTGGAGGTGCCGAACATATAGTTCGCGGTTTCCAACCACACGGGAAGTCCGTCACGGGGCGGCGTATCGGGATCGGCAGGATCCAGCGGAATGGGGTTTGCCACATCCTGCTGTGCCGCTTTCTTCGCGGCTTTTTGCCGCTGTTCTTCGCGCTGTGCCGCGGCGGCGGCCGCCGCTTCGCGGTCGGCTTCTTCGCGCAGGGTGCGGTAATAATCGTCGTCGGTGTCAAGGGCATCCGCACCTTCCAACACCACCGTCACACGGCGGTCAAACACCTCTTCGATCAATTCTGCCATCAGGCGATCAATGCCCATGGCACACAGCACTTCCCGACCGCCACGGGGAAGCACCACGGTAAATTCATTTTCCTCCAAACGGAAGGTGGCGCCGTCAAAACTGCCGTTCACCGCCGTGTGGCGCGTGCGCAACAACTCCACCACCAACGGAAACAACCCTTCCTCCCCCAGTTGTTCGGGGGCGAATTTCGGCATCAAACGCACGGTGGCGCGCAACGCTACCGACATCGCATCCGCCGCATCGTGCAACGCTTCATACGGCAACACCGCCGTCGGTGCCACCGTGACGGTCACCTGATGGCGATCGTTATGTACGTGCACGCCGAGCACCGCCGCTTGTGCAAGCGACGGTGGGATCGGTATATCTCGAAAATACGTTGCAAACAATTCGCCAAACAAAGGCGCTCCCATACTATCCTGACTCCTTACAACTTCTCAATCTCTCGCATCAATTCGTCCACCGCCACCGCTTCGGGCACGGTGCGCAACACGTCTCCTTTTTTGAACAACGCCACTTTGCCGTTGCCGCCTGCCAAGCCGATGTCCGCTTCACGCGCTTCGCCCGGTCCGTTCACCACACAACCCATCACCGCCACGGTGATCGGTTTTGTCACTGTTTCCAAGCGGCGTTCCACCTCGTCGGCAATGCCGATAAGATCGATGGCGGTACGTCCGCAGGTGGGGCACGAAACCAAGCGCGGACGGTCTTGCCGTAACCCCAACGCATGCAAAATGTCGCGCCCTGCCGCCACCTCTTTCACCGGGTCGGCGGTGAGGGACACACGAATGGTATCGCCGATACCGTGCAACAGCAAACTGCCGATGCCTGCCGCGGATTTGAGCAATCCCATTCGTTCGGTGCCGGCTTCGGTCACCCCCACGTGCAACGGATAGTCACAGCATTCTGCTGTCAATTCATACGCCTTCACCATGGTGGGCACGTCGGAGGATTTCATGGACAGCACAATGTCGTAAAAATCGTATTTTTCGAGCAAACGTGCATGATACAGCGCGCTGTCGCGCAATGCTTCAGCGCACGGATGCCCGTATTTTTGCAGAATCTCTTTTTCCAGCGAACCGCCGTTCACCCCAATGCGGATGGGAATGCCCTTTTCGCGGCAAACCGTTGCCACCGCGCGGACGTTCTCTTCCCCACCAATGTTGCCGGGGTTGATGCGGATCTTGTCGATCCCGGCCGCGGCGGCTTCCAGCGCCAATTTGTGGTCGAAATGGATGTCCGCCACAATCGGCACCTTCACCGCTTCTTTAAGCGCCGGGATCAGCGCCACCGCTTCCTTGTTGGGGATGGCGGCACGAATCAACTCGCACCCGGCCGCTTCCAACGCTTTGGCTTGCGCCACGCTGCCCGGGATATCGTGTGCAGGCACGTTCAACATGGATTGCACCGTCACGGGATGACCGCCGCCAATCCACACACCGCCTGCGTTTACCGTACGTCTTGCCATATTCCCACTCCTTAGGGTGAGCATTCAAACCCGAACTCCGTTTTGGGAAGGCGGATGTTCGCTCATCCATTGTTAAAATGCTCGCCAATACGGCAGTATTGGCTGCGCTTTTGCCGCGACTGAACAAAAATCCGCTCTTTCCAAAATCTGCGACCGTAAAGCGAGGAGATTTTGAGGGATTTTTGTTTCGGTCGGGCGAAGTAAGGCTTTCGCCTTACGACGGGTACGTGTTTGAACGCTCACCCTATCCGGTGATCAAGCGTGTGATGTCGCTGTAAGTGACCACCAACATCAACAGCAACAGCAAGATCAACCCGATAAAATTCACCATTCCTTCGTATTTGGCAGGCACTTTGCGGCGGAAGATCAGTTCAAACAGCAAGAACACCAACCGACCGCCGTCCAATGCCGGCAAGGGTAACAAATTGAAAATACCCACGTTCACCGTGATCAGGATCACCAAGGTCATCAGGGTACGCACTGCCGCCATGCGGTCGGTGTGGGTCACGGCGTTTTCCACCGCATCACCGATCACGTCCACCGTGCCGACAGGACCCGACAGATCGTTCAACCCGTATTTCCCTGTGAGGATATCACCCAAACTGCGCCACACCATCACGCCGAGCGAATACTCGTTTTTCAGCGCATAGGTGAACACGTTGCCCACCGTGCGGCGTTCGCCCACGATAATGAAATCATATTGCAAGTAACGGTTACCTTCTTGGTCGGTTGCCAAGTGGAAGGTCACGTCATTCAACGTGACCTTTTCGGTTTTTCCTTCGGCATTTTGGCGTTTCACCACCATATCGAACACGCCGTCCTCATCTGTCTGCAACGCCGACACCATATCGAAATCTGCCGTGACCACACGCCGTCCGTTGATGCTCACAATGGTGTCGCCGGGGCGCAATCCCGTTTGATACGCCGAGGTGTCCTCACCCAATGAGTGGATGGTGGTGGTGGAAAACAGCACCTCGCCGTTCTGGTTGGGAGTTTGCAAAAAGGCGTAGTTGATGACGAGCAATACGTAACCGAGCACCAGATTCATCACCGCACCTGCCACCACGATGAGGATGCGTTGCCATACCTTTTTCTGATAAAACGCGCGGCCGTCCGACGAGGGTTTTTCGTGGTGGTCGGTTTCCTCGGTTTTGTGTCCGCTGCCGCCCAAGGCTTCGGGCATTTCGGTTTCGGGGTCCTCCCCTTCCATTGCGCAGAAACCGCCGATGGGCAACATACGCAAGGTGTATTTGGTTTCCCCACGCCCGAACTGTACCAGTTTCGGACCCATGCCAATGGCAAACTCGTTCACCTTCACGCGGCAGAGTTTCGCCACAACAAAGTGACCAAACTCGTGCAACATAATGATAATGCCGAAGATCAACAACGCCGCGAGGATCTTCCCCACGGTCACCAATATCGCCATGCCGTCATCCTTTCGCTAATTGCCGCGCCTCGCGGTCGGCCGCCAAAATATTCTCCAAACTGCATTCCATGGGCCACGAACGTGTGAGCATCGCCGCCGCACGGTCGGTAATATCCAAAAATCCGATTTCACCTTTCAAGAACAGCGCCACCGCCTGCTCGTTTGCGGCATTCACCGCCGCCGGGGC
>JAZNTC010000151.1:0-3328 GCA_045591605.1 Acutalibacteraceae bacterium
GGTGGTCGTGGTGGTCGTGGGGGAGCCCGAACCGGTGGTGGTCGTGGTCGTTGGGCGCGCCGTTGTGGTGGTCGTGGTCGGGCGCGAGGTCGTCGTGGTTGTGGTCGGGCGCGAGGTCGTTGTCGTGGTTGTGGTGGTCGTGGTGTTGATGGTCATGCGCGCGCCGGCACCGGGCGTGCCGAGCGAACTTTCATCCCACGCAACAAGCTCCACCGCATTCACCGAGAACAAACACGTGCCGGCCGCAAGTGCTTTGAAGGTGAGCGGAAAACTCAAGTTTTTGGCACTGCCGTTACCGTATGCCACCAAGGTGACCGTGCCGTTGCCGCCGTTGGCATTGGTCCCTTCCACAAATTCCATCAGCGAGGAATCGTAGGTGAGGGTGGCCTGCACCGCGCCGAGCGGCACCGAGGCGCTGAACGCAGGGGTTACCGTAACGGTGTTACCCACCACGACGGTGTTGGCGGAAAACATCATCACGGCGCGTGCATCTTCCGCTGATGCCGCAAACGGTACGGCAAACAGTCCGCACATGAGCAAGAGGGAGATGACCAACGAGAGAATTTTACGCATATACAACACTCCTTTTTATTGTTCAATCAACGCGGCGCCCAGCAGATGTCGCTGAATACGCAGCAAATCAATAACCGAAATTTTGTCATCCGCATTTATGTCGGCGGCATCCGACGTGTGGCCTGTCAGGGTGCGCGCATTCAGCAGATATTGCTGCACACGCAACAGATCGATCACCGAAATGTTGCCGTCGCCGTTCACGTCGCCGCGAATCACGATGGGGTGGATGGCAAACAAGGTGTCGTCACGCGTGACGTGCAAGAAACAGCCTGTGCCGATCTTATCGGTGCGTAACAGCCCCTTTTCGTCCACTACAATAAGCGTGGCGGTTTCGTCCGACAGGGTGAATCCTTTAAGGAAATCCTCCACCGTTGTGCCAAGCGCCACGCCGCGGATCGCATCCTCAATGCGGTACACATCGCTTTCCAAGGTGGGTTCTTCCACATCGTCGCCGGCTTCGGACGGGGTGCGATACACCGACAGAGTGTAGATCCGCTCATCCCCTGATGCCGCTGTCACACAGATGGTCACCGCGTTCATACCGCTTTGCAACAGCACCGCACCGCCGCCGCTGACGGTCGCGGTATCGCTGTAGGGTTCGGCGTTCACACGGATAGCCGAAACGGTGGACGGAACGGTAAGTTGATACGTCGTGGTGTAAAGGGAATACGCGGGGGATATGTCGTAGTCGCTCACTGTAAGGGAGGAAAGCCAGTTGTTGTTCGTCCCCGTGGAGGTGGGCTTTTCGCACGGCGTTTCGGGCATATCCTTGAACACGGGAATGCAGAATTCCATCGCGCCCATCTTCACTTCGTCGGTGTATGCGCCCGACAGGGTGGCGGCTTCCGACGTGGGGGCAAAGATGTTGGTCATGTATTGATGGCGGTAATAGCCGTTGCCGCCGTCGGTCACGTCCCACTTTTGCAAATACAGGGAATTTTGCTCACGGTTGATGTAGGAACTGCCCAAAATCACCGCACCGCCGTGCACCGCGAGTTCGGCAGATGTCCACGGCAGGTGATACGCCGCATTGGTGGTGGCGGCATAGCGTGCGCCGTTTTGAATGGGGGACAGGGTGGAGGTGGCGTAGGCGTTGATGTTGAACACGTTGTAATACCCGTTGTAGGGATGCCCTGCCGTGCCGTGTCCCAATGCGTTGCCGTGCACCCCTTGTTCCTGCCGCGCACGGGACGCCAGATGATAGGGGCTAACCCCCGTTTCGCGCCCGGCATCCATAAACCACTCCGCCCAATCGCCCTCTGCCATAAACGTGCCTGCCAAGATGGCACGCACGCCGTCGATGGAGCAGGTGTCGGAATAGGCGAGGTTTTCAAACTGAAAAATGGAGGTGGCGGTGAGGGCGTTGCGCGGATCCAGACAATACGCGACAATCTTGCGGTCGGCGGCGATCCACGCATCGCTGTCCAGCCCTTTCCATTTCCCCGTCACGGGGTCAAAGGCATCCTTTTCGCAGGATTTCCACGAGCCGATGCTGCCCGCAGGGATCAAACTGACCCCCACCACACTTTCGGCATCCAGCACCTCCTGCCACGTAAGCCCCGTGTGTTGTGCACGAAACACCCAGTAGGGATACTGTTCGTGCAATTCACGCAACGCAGCGTGATAACTTTCGGGGAATCCTTCCTCCGCAAGCCACGCATCAAACTCTTCGGCGGTCAGCGGCGGAGGTGGGGGTGTTTTCTCTTCCTCCTCACCCTCATCGGGTTCGGTGGGGGCGGTGGTTGTGGTGCCCGTATCCGTGACGGTTGTATCCGTGCTCTCGGTGGTTGAGCCGTCCGTGGTGGTGGTCGTCACCTCCGCGGTAGTGGTATCGGCGGTAGTGTGTGGTTCCTCCGCCGCGGCGAAAAGCAGGGGACAGCACAGCGTGACCAGCATCGCCGCCACGGCGATCCATCCGACCCATCGACGGGATATTTTCATGCTTTTCGCCTCCTTTTTACAATATATATCTTATTCTACCATATTGCGACGACGGATGTCAACGGGAATTCTTGGGAGACAACGGTTGGCAAAGGATGAGGCGGTTTGTTAAACTAAGAAACAAAGACAGTGCTTTTGGGAGGTACGTTATGTTGAATTTTGAGATGTTTCACACGGGCGACACCGCCCCGGTTGTGCGCTGTGAAAACTGCCAAACGGTGACATTGCAGGCAGATGTTGCACGCGGGTGAAACGTGCTGAAAACTGGTAAAACTCACCGATAACGGTACGGTTTTTTGGAATTTTTGGACAAAAAATCCCACCTTGCATCTTGACAAGCACCCTGTAAAGGTGTAAAATATACCTTGGGTATATCTTACCATGATGGGCGGTGCTGTCATTGGTATGAGCATATTCGAGCAACACGATTTCGTGGTGCTTTCTTAGGTTAAACCGTCAAGCCCGAACCCGCCTCATAGTGGGATCTTTCGGTGCTTTTTGCCCTGTTCGTTCTCGCAAGGCGCGAGCATTACTTCGCTCGACCGGAACAAAAATCCCTCGAAGTCTCCTCACTATGAGGTCGCAGATTTTGGAAAGAGCGGATGTTTGCTCAGTCGCGGAAAAACGCAGCCAATACTGCCGTATTGGCGAGTATTTTAACAATGGATGAGCGAAAATCCGCCTTCCCAAAACGGAGTTCGGGTTTGACTGCTCACCCTAGGAGGAACGACGATGAACAATCAATTTTATGCCGTATTGGCACGTATGAAATACATTTCCCGTTGGGCGCTGATGCGCAACACGCGATCGGAAT
>JAZNTC010000152.1:0-4518 GCA_045591605.1 Acutalibacteraceae bacterium
CCTATTGCCATACTGATAATCCAACGGACAAAATCAGCAAGCAATTCAGGACAGCATTGTGATACAGCCAGTATGGCTACTACAATAATCACAGACAATGCGATTACGATAGCAGCAGGGGTTTTTGAAGGAGTTTCGGTAACATTAACCTTAACTTCTACAGAATTGTCGTTGCCATTAATAATGACAACAGGGTTGTCCGCCTTTTTCACGAACTCACCTCCTTTGTTATTATTGGCCCTCATCTGCAGCTGAGGGGACTTCCCATCCCGCCAATAACAAAGGAACTATGCAGCCGTGTATCACGTTTCGCACCAGCACAAATCCGACTTCCCAAACCAGTTAATCCAGTCTGTTCTGTCTTATACGTCTCGACACTATTACATCTCATACAGGTACACATCTACATATTCATTCACGACCTAATACGGGTGTGATGGTGTAGGTGTATGACGAGTATATCAGGGAGAATGTGCCGCAAACAAATGCATCCATGCCCGTAAGCACGATGCCGCCCGCGTTTCCGCGAACCATACGAAGTCTGATCTGACTGCTCGTACTGACAACGGTATTATATCATAAAATTATGTAAAATTCAATATATGTACAAAAAGAGCCCCCAGATATGGTATTTTCCATATCTGGGGGCTCAATTCTTGCCACTTGAAGGTGCCGCACAAACTAATGTTACGGTTTAGTCACTGTGGCGCCACCTCGTGTGGGTCGGTTTTTTGTTTTGGTGGGAGAGGGTGGATTCGAACCACCGAAGTCAGAGACAACAGATTTACAGTCTGCCCCCTTTGGCCACTCGGGAACTCTCCCATATCAAGCAACGTGCATTATAATACCACGAACACGCTCGAATGTCAAGTTCTTTTTTGAAAAAATTTTCTTTATTCTCTCCTCGTGATTTTCCCCCGTTTTACCCGTGCAATCGCACCGTTGATCCCGCGAAACAGCAACATCATCAGGTACGCAATCACGCTGAACAACACCAGATACGCGAGTTGCGGCACGGGGCTCGGGAAATGGCGCTGAATAGCGGAGAGCACCGGCACGACCGGTTGCCCGTACGGACTTAAATAAAACATATTGAACTCGCCGTAGTTGAACACGCCCAGCCGATACGCGACCTCGTTCATCGTCAACGCCATCAAAAACACCGTCACAAACACGGGCACCCCTTTTTGGAAGGTGGCAAAATCGGTTTTGACGTATCCGCTGCACAACAGAAAAATGCCGATGCTGATCATCGAGCCGTGACACACCATCGTTTGGATGTTCACCCCGATCACGTCGGTCAGCACCGCCGTGGGCCACACCATCACCGATAACCCGGCAAACACGGCATAACTCGCAAGATATGCCGCAAAGCACCCGTGCCACTTCCCACGGGTCAACCCGGCGAGCAGACCGATATACATCGGCGTGGAACAAAACTGGAATGGGAACACAAACCATTGATACCGAAACCGCACGACGTCGCCATCGAGATAAAAACTGTACACGACTTGTTTATACACTTCCAGCACCAAGCAAACGATCGCCGTGACCAACAATACGCGGCGCACCTGTTGCTCGGTGGGTGCTTTATACCGTTTCGTGAGCAACACCCCTGCCGCGACGGATAACGCCAGCGACAGAATATGAAACCAACCGTAGGGCATCGCCCACGCCATTTTCGCTTCCAATACGGTCAGCACGTTACCAAACGCCACCACGCCCTCACCTCTTTCTCAAAAAAGTATATCGCCTTTTCCCGCAAAAAGCAACAGAAGAATTGTAAGCAATCGACGGATTCCTTTGGTTAAAATGCCATTTTTATATTATTCGTCTTTTTTGTCTTGTATTTTTTTCCTTTTTATGTTAAAATAAAGGCGCCAAAATACAATAAGGGGTGGGATTCCAATGAATATTGCGGTTGCACAGTCGGGCGGCCCTACCTGCGCCATCAACGCCTCTCTGCTCGGCGTGTTTCGCCACGCCACCAAGTATAAGGACATCGAAACGGTGTTTGGTTCGATCAACGGTGTGGAAGGCTTGATTAACAACAATTTTGTCAACCTGTGTGACGTCATCACCAGCGATGACGATATCGACTTGATTCGTCAAACCCCCTCCACCGTGTTGGGATCTTGCCGTCACAAACTGCCCGATCCCGAAGACGGTGATCCCGTCTATGAAACCATCACCCAAAACCTCAAAGCTCTCGGCATTGGTGCCTTCTTTTACATCGGCGGCAACGATTCGATGGATACGGTGATGAAGCTCGACCGCTATTTCAAAGCGCACAGCATCGATATTGCCGTCATCGGTGTTCCCAAAACCATCGATAACGATCTGCCGCTCACCGATCACACCCCGGGGTTCGGCTCGGCGGCAAAATATATTGCCACCACCATTCAA
This sequence comes from Acutalibacteraceae bacterium, assembly GCA_045591605.1. GTDB lineage: Bacteria > Bacillota > Clostridia > Oscillospirales > Acutalibacteraceae > SIG588. The sequence continues at coordinate 2,407 of JAZNTC010000152.1, forward strand.
GAGATCGCGCGTGACGTTAGTGTATATTCCGTTCCCTCGGTCACCTTTGTGGAGATTATGGGACGGGACACCGGCTGGCTCACCGCCTCCACCGCCACCCTGCGTGCCAACGGTGAAGTGGCACCGCACCTCATCTATCTGCCGGAACACCCCTTCTCCGTGAAGCAATTCATCGCGGATGTGCGCGAAGTGCAAAAGACCTACCCCGCCGTGGTGGTTGCCTTGTCGGAAGGGGTTGAACTGGACCCTTCGGAAATCGAAGAAAATTTCCAATCGGGCAAAAGTGACGCGTTTGGTCACAAATATCTGGCCGGCGTGGCGAAGTCACTGGAAAAAGCCGTTTCGCGCGAATTGGATTGCAGGATGCGCTCCATTGAATTGAACGTGATGCAACGCTGTTCCTCCCACATGAGTTCCAAACGCGACATCACCGAAGCCGAGCGCATCGGCGGTGCGGCAGTGAAAGCGGCATTGAACGGCGAATCAGGAAAAATGATGGTGTTTCGCCGCGTTTCCAACCGTCCGTACAACGTGCGTGTGGAATCGGTGGATGCGTGCGAAGTCGCCAACCACGTGAAATACTTCCCCACCGAGTGGATCGCCAAAAACGGTCACGACGTGACAGCGGAAGCGATTGAATATTGTTTGCCGTTGATTCAGGGCGAGCAAAACCTCCGTTACAAAAACGGTGTTCCGCAACATTTCATTCTGCACGAAGCTCTCCCTCGCCCGAAAAAGTAAATTAAAAGACACCTGCCATGCGGCAGGTGTTTTTTGTTGTAATTTGTCGATGGATGTGGTATGATGGACTCGTGTCCATATACATATCTTTGAGGTGATTGTTTTGAAAGAATTTTTGCGATATTTCTTTGGGCAAGGCGACACGGTGGAATTTACGAATTTCACCTTGGCGCATTTGTTGCCCATTCTGGTTGGCGCGGCAGTGGTGTTTCTCCTCTACCGTTTCCGTGAACCCCTGCGCTCCCACGCGCGTGTGGAAAAAGCGGCGCGGTACACCTTGGCATTTGCGCTGATTTTGTGCGAGTTTTCCTATTTCTGGCGACTGGTCGCGTTGCCGTCGCTCGGTGCCAACGCCATCGACCATCTTCCCATCACCGTGTGCGGCTGGGCGGTCATCTTTTGCAGTTATATGCTGGTTGGCAAATCGCAAACGCTGTTTGACATTGCCTATTTTTGGGTGTTTGCCGGCACGATATTCGCGCTCATCACCCCCACCGTCATCACCTACACGGGTCCCACCCGTTTTCGCTACTACCAATTCTGGGCAGAACACCTGCTCGGCTACGTGGCGATCTTTTACATGATCTTCGTGCACAAGATGCGCCCCACCCTGCGCTCCGCTGTGAAATCGTATATTGCACTGGCTATGCTGGCGGCGATCGCCTATTTTGCAAACTCCGTTCTGGGTCCCGGTGCGAATTATCTGTTCATGGCAAAACCCGAGGACACCCCCTCCATTTTGGATATTCTGCCGCCGAACTTCCTGTTGCGCCTGCTGGTGATGGTGGCGGCCGTCACCGCCTTGTTCTTCCTTTCGTATCTGCCGTGGCTGATCCGTGACCGCCGTTCCAAGGCAATTGCCCCTGCCGCCGAATCCAAAGCACCCGTAGAGGTGTAACGTGTGGAACATCACATTTTGAGCCGCTATCCTCCGTGCAATCCGCGCCACCCCCGGCGACAGGATAATTTTATCCTTACCACCTTCCGCGCACACACCAACGCCCTGCGCGAAGGGCTCACAAACTGTGCGGAATGCGGATTCAACCTGCTCGAGATGGGCTGGGCATCCCACGAAGCGGCGGCCGCCTCCACCGATGCCGCGCGTGCGGACGCCTTTGCCGCACGGCGCGACGTGCCCACCTACTACGATTCGTATGAAGCGATGTGACAGCAAGCGAATATCGACACCGTATTGCGCGGAAAACCGTATAACGGGAATTGATTTTTGCGCACCGCTCTGCTATAATAGAGTTATACCAATATTTAAGGAGGTTTTTGTTATGCAAGCAAAAGTACATGAACTGCTCAACCAACAGATCAACAAGGAATTCTATTCCGCGTATCTGTATCTCGATTTCTCCAACTATTTTG
>JAZNTC010000153.1:0-11771 GCA_045591605.1 Acutalibacteraceae bacterium
AGACCGCTTGGCCTCCGACTTAAAAACCAAAGGAGAGATTTTTTCGATCCGCAACCGTTCCCCCCGCCGTGTACGTTCGCGAGAGGAGAATCCCTTCAGAGATTACGGTAAGAACCGCACGTGTGGGTGGCGATGCAAAAACAAAAAAGAAAAAACCGCCATCCAACGGATGGTCTTTCTTTGTTTTTGGCTTCAGAAGGGATTCGAAATGCAACCCTTGCGACCGCCGCCGGGGGTGGAAACAGGGAGCAAGGGCTGGCGCCGCGGTCAAAATCGGCAGCGGCAAAGGCCGCGACCGCCGATTTTGGGCACCGCAAGAGGAATGGCAGAAAATTGTTAATTCTAAAAAACCAAAGGAGAGATTTTTTTCGATCCGCAACCGTTCCCCCCACCGTGTACGTTCGCGAGAGGAGAATCCCTTCGGAGATTACGGTAAGAACCGCACGTGTGGGTGGCGATGCAAAAACAAAAAAGGACATTCGGCTTCGCCGAAGTCCGTGTAACGTTTTTCTTGCCGCCTTAAACAGGCGGCATGTTGCTTCGCAAAACCGAAAAAGTTACGCTGCACCAAATCCTTACCCACACCCCCCTTGGTTGAAGGCGAAGGTGGTGTTGCGCCACCCGTCCTCCCCCATGAACATGGCGTTGACAAACAAAAGTGCGTGGCAACGGCGCGTGGTTTCGGCGCAGGCCGTGAGAAAACAGTCGATGTAGCGCTCGTGATAGTAATACACGCGTTCATCGGGATACCCTTGTCTCATTTCAACAGGTCGCCCACACCATTCATCACGTATTTCGGGCGATAGGGGAATTGGTCGATATCCTCTACCGCGGTCACGCCGCTCAATACCAACACCGTGTCAATGTTGGATTCAATGCCGGCAATGATGTCGGTGTCCATACGGTCGCCGATGAAGGCGATCTCTTCGCTGTGGCAGGCGAGTTTGCGCAGACCGTGGCGCAACATCAGCGGATTGGGTTTGCCCACAAAATACGCCTTTTTGCCGGTGGCAATCTCGATGGGCGCAATCAGCGCACCGGTGGCAGGCATCACGCCGCGTTCGGTCGGCCCCGTAATATCGGGGTTGGTGCCGATCAGTTTCGCCCCGCGGTTGCACAGTTCGATCGCCTTTTCAATTTTTTCAAAACTGTATGTGCGGGTTTCGCCCACCACCACATAGTCGGGGTTCACGTCATTCATATAAATGCCGTGATCGTACAGCGCTTTGGCAAGGGCCGCTTCACCGATCACGTAGGCGGTGCAACCGGGCGCTTGGCTTGCCAAAAATTCTGCGGTCGCCATGGCGCTGGTGTAAAAATGATCCGCCGACACCGTAAGCCCCATGCGTTGCAGTTTCATGCTCAACTCGTGCGGCGTGCGCTCCGAGCTGTTGGTAAGGAACACGAATTTCTTATCGTTGTCGATCATCCAGTTGATGAATTCCGCCACGCCGGGTAAAATGCGGTTGCCATGATAAATCACGCCGTCCATATCGGATATAAAGCCTTTTTTGTTCAACAATGCGTGCATGGGAATATCTCCTTATTCTTCATCCTCAAAATGCAACGTGGTGTGATCGCACACCACACCGATCTTGTCGCGCAGGGCGAGCAGATCGGCAAATGCCTCGGGTTTTTGGTTAGGGTTGCGCAACAGCGCCGCCGGGTGGAGTGTCGCCATCATCAACGTTCCGTTTTTGCTGAAGAACTGTCCGTGCTGACGAGTGACCTTAAAATCGGGATCGATCAGACGGCATGCTGCCACACGTCCCAGACACACAATGATCTTCGGGCGAATGAGCGCCGTCTGGGCACGCAACCATTCAATGCATGCCTCCTGCTCTTCGGGCAGAGGATCGCGGTTTTGCGGCGGACGGCATTTCACCATATTGGCGATGTAGATGTTGTGGTGACGGGAGAGCCCCACCGCCGCCAACATCGTATCCAGCAGCTTGCCGGCGCGCCCCACAAAAGGTTCGCCTTGTGCATCCTCGTTCGCGCCCGGCCCTTCCCCGATGAACAGCACCTCCGCATCCGGCACGCCCACACCGAACACCACGTTCTGACGGGTGTCTGCCAGCGCGCAACGGCGGCAATTTATGCATTGTTCTTTCAAAGATTCCCACGTTTGTGCCATATTTTTCCACGACCTTTCCCAAATTGTCGAAAACCTCTTGCAAAAAACGCCAAAACAGCGTACAATAGCGTTGTAACTATTACATAAGGAGTGCTGTGTTATGTCGAAACCCATTTTGGTCGAAACCTCTGCCCGTCACGTGCACGTGTCCGCGGCAGACTTGGAAGTGCTGTTTGGTGCAGGCTACGTCCTCACCCCGAAGAAGGATCTGTCCCAGCCGGGTCAGTTCGCGTGTGAAGAGCGCGTGGACGTTGTCGGTCCAAAGCGCACCATCAGCGGTGTGTCCATCCTTGGTCCCACCCGTCCTGCCACGCAGGTGGAACTTTCGCTGACCGATGCTCGTTCGATCGGTGTGGCGGCCCCCGTGCGCGAGTCGGGCGATACCGCCGGTTCGGGCGCGTGCAAACTGGTTGGTCCGAAAGGTGAAGTCGAACTCGCCGAAGGCGTGATTGTGGCGAAACGTCACATCCACATGACCCCCGAAGATGCCGCCCAGTACAACTGCGTGGACAAGGAGATCGTGTCGGTGAAGGTGGAGAGCAACGGCCGTTCGCTCATTTTCGGCGACGTGGTGGCGCGTGTTCACCCCAACTTCTCGCTCGCGATGCACATTGACACCGATGAAGCCAACGCGGCAGGCGGTGTTAAAGAAGGTACTATTATTAAATAATATACCACCGCAGGAAACAAAAAACAAGGCTGATTGCGAAATCAGCCTTGTTTTTTTGCGTTTTCAGAAGCGGTTGATGACGTCGGCGCCGCTTACGTAGTTGTGAATCTGATCGATCGCATCCAACACACGGCTGGCGGTCATTTTGTAGGTATCACCCGCTTCGGTGCGTGCCACGCACACGCTGCCGCTGTATTCGTAAATATCCACCACGCTGTCCGCAATCGTGTCGTCCAGCGAGGACACTTTCACCGATAAGAGCGGTTCGCCCTGCGGTTCGCCCGGTGCCGCGCCCGTGCGATACAGGGTAATGAGCACCTGATACAGCACACGGAACTCGTGGGTGCGTAACTTTTCACCGTTCAGCGTGACCGTCAACTGATCGTCCAGCGTTTCCCCTTCGGGGGTGTGGGTGAACTTAAAACAGTACTCCTTCCCGTCCACTGTGCAGGTGATGGAGGAAAGGGAGGTAAGTTTTTGCAAAAAGAGGTACTGGTTGGCAAAATCGTGATAGGTCTTTTCTGCCCACGGAACTTGATCCGCTTCAATGAGATAGATCACGTCCAGCGCATCCACCAACGCATAATAGGCGGTGCCGTCCGCTGTCTTTTTGCCCAGACGAACGATGTGATCCTGCGTGTTGTAATAGCCCGAGTCAACGGTCTCGCCCGAGGAATCGGTCGAGGAGGTCAACACCGTCAACTGAATGTGTGCCACCGAACGCGGCTCGTCCAACCCATACTCTTTCAGTTGTTCGGGGGTGGGGTGCAGCACCACCGCCTCCTGCGCCGTCACCGAGGTGACGGCAAACACTTCGGTGGACACCGCGCTGTCGGTGGCGATCAGGTACGGTTTGGTAATGATGTAGGAGGTGTTTTCAAACTGATTGCCGTCGGTCGGCTCTTTGGGGCGCATGGTGGTGACAATGTTATCACGCACCGGACCGGTGAGGGACAACTCTTTCACAATCACCGTGCCGTTTTCATCCTTGGCATTCACCGTCGGGGCGGCAATGACCTGCAACGTCGCGTAGGTTTCGGGGGTGGACATCGCGGTGCTCGCCAATACATCGTCGGTGAGATACACCGTGTCGCCGCCGTTCATACGCAGATAATAGTAGTTGCCCACCGCGAGAGAGGCGAATTCGAACACGACGGTCACATCGTCCGAGTAGGTGACGGTTGCGGTGACCGAGGGGGCATCGAACCCGAATTCCTCCATGGTGACGGTGGAGTCGCTGTCGGGCGAAAGGACGGTATCCTGCACCGTGACGGTGGAAAATGCCGCCACCAGTTGGCTCACCGCGGCGGTGTTGAGCGGCAGGTCTTGCTTGCCGTTCAACTGCCACACGTTGTCCTTGCTCAATGCCAAGGTGTAATCGTTCAGCAACGAGTCGATCTTGATCGACTTGATGGGGCGCTCGTTCGGTGTGCCGTCTTTGTTCAACGATTTATCCAGCACCGTCACCGACGTGTCGGGGACGGTGGGAGTGGGTGCTTCTTCCTGCGGTTCGGGCAAAAACTTGAGCAATGCCCACGTGCCACCCAGCAACACCGCCACCGCCGCAAAGGCGGCCACCACCGCGGTCACGCGGCGGTGACGGCGCGGTGCGCTCTCTTTCACTTCGCGCGTGTCGGCAGAAGCAAACGCATCAATATCGGCTTGCCCCTGCGCTTTGGGTGCCTCGCGGTACGGCTCGTCTGCCGCAACCTCTTCGGCAATCTCGGCGATCTCCGCCGCCTCTTCTTCGGGGGGCATGTTTTTGTTCAGCTCACTCATAAGTGTCTCCTTCTGAGGAATATAGCGATGCCCAGCACCAGCGTAATGAGCGGCAACCCGATGGCGAACACGCCAAGACCGAGCCATTTGGCGGTGCCTGCTTCATAGGTGAGCAGCACGGAATCCATCGAACGGCTGGAAATGGTGATGGCGTTTTTCGCACCCGACAGTTCGTTAAACACGTTCATAAACAACGCTTCGTTTTCGGCGGTATAGACGTATTTACGCACCTCTTCTGCGAGGAAATCCGAACTGCCGAACACCGCGGCATACGAATTCACCGTCATGTTGATGGTGGGGGACGGCACCTGCTTGTGTGCCACCGCCACACCCACAACGGGGTAGGTTTCGGAATTGTAGGGAGTCGGCTCTTTGTCGGTCAGTTCGTCGGGGATGTCCACCAGTTGGGCGGTATCGCCGAAGGTGACGATCGGCATATTGTAGAGCGACAGGTCTTTGTTGTTATCCTTGTGCAACACCAATTTCTGTGCATAGGACACCAACACCTTGGAACCTTGCACGTCGCCGGCGAGAGGTTCCGACGGAATGTCGCCGTAGGCGAGGTAGGGGTTGTTGTAATAACTGACCGTTTCGCGCACGACCGTGTCGGTCACTTCGATGCCGTATTCCTCGTTCACCAACTCATACAGGTTGGGGCAATCCGCCGTGTAATCGGTGAACAGCACCAGGTTACGGGAATATTCGCCGTTTTGTTGCAACCACGCGTTGATGGTGGCGATTTCCTCGTGGCTGTAATCGGTGGCAGGGGCCGGGAACACAATGGTGATTGCGTCCTCGCTGATTGTTTCCGATTTGGTGAGGTCACAGGTCTCCACGGTGTAGGCGTTGTTTTCGAGCACGGTGGTAAGATCGTTCAAGGTGTAGGGGTTTTCATCGTGTCCAACCATCACCACCACGGGAGCAAGATGCCCCGTCACCTTCATCAAATGGGTGGCGATTTGGCGATCCACATAGGATTCCACCGTGGGGAAGGTGTAATACAGTTGATAGTATTGCACCATCTCTTCGTAGTTGAACAGATCGGTCAATTCGATCACGCTGAAACGGTCGCCGCACAGGAAGAGGATGGAGTTTTCATCCACTTCATACTTGGCATACGGTTTCACCAACGTCGGGTTATCCGCATAGTTGATGTAGGTCGTGGACACACGCCCGTCAGTAGCGCTTTGGCATTGGCGCATTCCTTCATAGAACTGGCGGATGACGGTGTGCACCTCGTCGGTGAAGCCCGAAGGGGTGCGGTAGAAGGATTCGTCTTGGAACACGATGACTTCAACGTCCTCTTGTACGTCGCTTACCACCTTCAACGTGTCGTCCGACAGGGTGAAGGTTTCGTCTTTGGTGAGGTCAAGGTTCAACGGATAGGCGGTTTCCAGCAAACGCACACCCACGTTGGCAAGCGTCACTGCCACGATCACCAACACGGTGAGGGCGGTGGCCAAGGCGCCGTAACGGAAACGGCGGTTGACTGTCCGTTCCTTTTTCGGGGTGGCAAGTTCGGTCTGGACGGGAGTGACCTGTTCGGTCGGTTGATTCTTGTTATCCATTCTGAAAGCCCTCCCTTCCTCAACTCCATCTCTTGCGGTCGAGCGAACGGACCGTCAAGAAAAGGAACAGCGCCTGCAAACTCAAGAAAAAGAACAGGTCGGAATAATACAGACTGCCGACAGTGAAGTTATAATACCGTTGGTAGACCGACAAAAAGTTCACCACCGACGTGACAATGGTGTTGGAGGTGAACACCGACGTGAGATCGTCCACCATGATGAGAATAAACGAAATGGCAAAGGTGGCGATCGCCGACACAAACTGACTTTCGGTGAAACTGGAGATGAGCAGACCAATGGAGATGATCAAACCGCCAAGCAGCAACAGACCCAGATAGTTGCCGAAGATGACCGACCAATCGGGGGTGGCGGAAAAGGCAATGACGACACCGAAGATCAGCGTGATGGAAATGCCCAGCGCAAACACGGTGAGTGCCGCGAAAAACTTGCCCAGCGCAATGCCGGTGAGGCTGATGGGGGCAGTGAGCAACGCCTGGTCGGTGCGCTGACGTTTTTCGTCGCTGAACAAACGCATGGACAGCACCGGCAACACGATGAGCAGGCAGACGACGAACAGCATGTCGTACACGCCCATCAGCGACGTACTGCCGCCCAACAGGTTGTAACTGTAAAACAGAAAGCCGGAGAAGCAAAACAGGATCGCCAACACCGCGTAACCCAGCGGCGAGGTGAAGTATGCGCGCATTTCGCGCGAATAGATCGCACCCATCAGTTGTTCTCCTCCTTCTTCGCCTTGCGGCGTTCTTTCTTAGTCGTATACGCGATCGCTTGTTCACGCGTGAGTTCGATAAAGATCTCTTCCAGCGACATTTCCATGGAGCGCAGCCCCATCACCGGCCATTGCCGTTCGGCAAAGCGGCGGAAGATCTGTTCGCGCACGTCCACGTTGGGTTTCGGTTCCACCACAAAATCGTGCATACCCACTTCACGCTGTCCCAAGGGGGTCACTTTTTTGACACCCGGGATGGAGGCGAGCAGTTGCGCGCTGTCGCTCGACGGGCCCTTCACGCGCACCGTCAGGCGAGGGTCGTCGGAATAGCGGCGCGACAGATCGGCGGCGGTATCGTCCGCCACGATGCGTCCGTGGTGAATGACCACGATGCGGTCACACACCGCTTCGATTTCCGACAGAATGTGGGAGGAGAGGATCACCGTGTGGTGACGTCCCAAACTTTTGATCAACGCACGGATCTCGATGATCTGGTTGGGGTCCAGACCCACGGTGGGCTCGTCCAGCACCAGCACGGGCGGATTGCCAATCAGCGCCTGCGCAAAGCCCACGCGCTGGCGGTAACCTTTCGAAAGGTTTTTGATCAGACGGGGATACATTTCCTCGATCTTCAAAATGCGGCAGATTTCCGCGATATGCTGTTGCCGCGGCAGAGTGCATTTTTTCAAATCATACATGAAATCCAGATATTCACGCACGGTCATATCCAAATACAGCGGCGGATGCTCCGGCAGATAGCCGATGTGGGATTTCGCCTGGTTAGGGGATTCCAGCACGTCGTATCCGTTGATGCTGACCGTCCCTTCGCTGGCGGAAAGATACCCCGTGAGAATGTTCATCGTGGTACTTTTGCCGGCACCGTTTGGGCCGAGGAAACCCAAAATCTCGCCCTCGTGCACTTCGAAACTGATGTCGTTCACCGCCACGTGGGAACCGTACCGCTTGGTAAGATGCTCTACTTTGATCATACGGTCTTGAACTGCCGCTTGCGGCAGTTCCTCCTTTCTCGGTTGCTGTGCTCGCCAATACGAGCAATATACTCCCATATTATACAATATCTTGTAGGCATTTGTAAAGAAGATTTGAATTTTCAAAAAAAATAAAAAATTTCAAAAAAAGTGCCCCAAAGGGGGTAGATTTTTTGTTTTTGATGTGATATACTGTGAAAGAACAGGGGTGCTTTTTGGTATCCCACAAAATCAAGGGGGTTAACTTATGGGTATTTTGGATCGCCTGTTTGGCCGCCGTGCCAAAGAGGAACCGCAACACGCGGCCAAAAAACCACCGGTGCAAAAACCTGCACCCGTCGTCGAAAAGAAGACGGAAGAGGTGGCAAAAGAGGTCGCGCCTGCGGTGAAAGAAGCGGCTGTGGAAGAGATTGCAAAAGCGGTCGCCGTGGAGGCTTCGGGGGATGTGCCGCCGTGGGGTGCGCATCTGCAAAAGCGTTTGGACACCTACTTTGCGCGTCTGCGTGTGGATTTCCCGGACGGCGTGGTGGTGCGTTTGAACACGGGTCACAAAAAGCTCGCGGAACGCGGTGCGGAGTTGCGCCGCCTGATCGGCTATGAAGGTCGTTTGGACGAGTTCTTTGCGCTGGGCGGCTTCACCTATCAGCGCAGTACGGGCGGACGTCCGTCCTTGCCGCAGGAGCAGACCGCTTCGGTGGAGGATCGTCTGCGTGCCGCTTTCCCCGATGACGTGCCCACCGTGTTGGCGGTGCAGAGGACGGATCATCGGTTGTATTTGGACCTGCGTGCGGCGGCGCGAAAAGCCGGTTGCACCGTGGGCGAATACCTGCAACAGTTCAAGGCGTAATAGAGGGGAGTTTTTGGTATGAATAAGGTTAAAGTTATGATTTGCGGCGGCGAATACACGCTGTGCACCGACGAAGCGCCGGAATACGTGCGTGAATTGACGGGTCGTGTGGAGCGCGCGATGAAAGAGTTGCTTGAAACTCCCCGTGTGTCGCTGTCGCAGGCGGCGGTGCTGGTGGCGTTGGAGCAGGCGGATTCCGCCGAAAAGGCATTGCGCGCATCGGATAACCTGCGCGCGCAGATGAAGGAATATTTGGACGACAACGCCCGTGCGCGTATGGAAGCAGACCGTCTGCGCCAGGAGAATTCGCTGTTGCGCCAGAAACTCGCGCTGTACAGCCAGGAATAAGATGTCGCGCATAGAAATTCTCGCGCCTGCCGGCTCACCCGATGCGCTGATCGCGGCGGTACGGAGTGGGGCAGATGCGGTGTATTTGGGGGCTTCGGCCTTTAATGCCCGTGCCGGCGCACAGAATTTTGACGACGATGCGCTGGTGGCGGCGGTGGCCTATTGCCACGCACGCGATGTGGCGGTGCACCTCACCTTAAACACCATGGTGCGCGAGGATGAGATGGAGGCCGCCTTGGCGGTGGCAAAACACGCGGCAGCAATCGGTGTGGATGCGCTGATCTTACAGGATCGCGGATTGGCGCGGCGCGTGCGTGCCGCCTTGCCGCAGATGCCGCTTCACGCATCCACCCAGTTGTCCTGCCACACCCCCCGTGGGGTACGTGCACTCAAAAACGCAGGATTTACACGTGTGGTGCTGGCACGGGAAATGTCTGCCGACGAAATTGCCGCTTGCGCAGACGAAGGGTGCGAACTGGAAGTGTTTGTGCACGGCGCGTTGTGTATGGCGGTGTCGGGACAATGCTATCTTTCCGCCATGCTCGGCGGACGAAGCGGCAACCGTGGGCGTTGCGCGCAACCCTGCCGTTTGCCGTTTCGATATTCGGACGGCAGCACAAAGGCGACACAGGACAGCTATGCGCTCAGTTTGTGCGACCTGTCGCTCGCCGCGCATTTTGAACGGTTGGCGGCATCGGGTGTGTGCTCGCTTAAAATCGAAGGGCGGATGAAACGTCCGGAATACGTGGCGGCGGCAACCGCTTATTATGCCGCCCTGCGCGACGGCGAAGATCCCGGCGAAGAGGCACTTCAAAAACTGCAAGCGGTGTTTTCGCGCAGCGGATTCACCGATGGATACTACACCGCCAAGCGCGGTGGGGGTATGTTTGGGCATCGACGGCACGAGGACGTGACCGCCGCCGAAGGCGTGTTGCGTGATCTGCGACGGTTGTATGACCGCGAAGTGCCGCGCGTGAAGGTGTCTGCACGGCTGATCGCAGCGGCAGACACACCCATGACCTTGCAGGTGACCGACGGTGTGCACACCGTCACCGTGTGCGGTGACACGGCGGTGGGCGATCGCCCACCCTTGCCGCCCGAACGGGTGACGGCGCAGTTGCAAAAAAGCGGCGGCACGCCGTTTGTGGTGCAGGACGTGGCGGTGGAAGGCGACGGAGCGTATTCCGTGGCGGCGTTGAACGCGTTGCGGCGCGAAGCGTTGGAACGGTTGGAGGAAGAACGCGGAAAACCGCGTGAAACCGTGGTGACCGACAACCTGCCCCCTGCGGCGGCGCGCGTGGAATCTCCCCTGTGGTCAACCGAAAAACCGCGCTTGTTGGTGCGCCTTTCGTCGGCTTCGCAACTCACCGACCGCGTGCGCGCGCTGTGCGACGGTTGGTTTTTGCCGCTTGGTGAAACCGACGACACCCCGTGGGGTGTGGAAATTCCGCGCGGTATGTTCGGCACGGAAGAGGCGGTGGGGCAGCGATTGCACCAAGCCAAAGCAAGCGGCGCGCAATATGCCTTGTGCGGCAACGTGGGGGCAGTCCCTCTCGCCGTTGCGGCAGGGCTGTGTCCTGTTGGCGGATTTGGGTTGAACATCGCAAACAGCGAAGCGCTCGCGGCGTATGCCGCCGAAGGGCTTTGTGCGGCCACCCTTTCGATGGAACTCACCTTTGGGCAAACGGGATTTGCAAAGCGATCCCCCATTCCCACGGGTTTGCTTTTGTACGGACGGCAACCGCTGATGCTCACACGCAACTGTCCGCGCCAATGCGACGGCGCATCCTGTGCCGCGTGCACAGCGCTCGACGGCGTGACCGATCGGCGCGGTGTCACCTTCCCGACCGCGTGTATGGGCGGATGCACCGAACTGCTGAATGCCGTGCCGCTGTATTGGGCGGATCGGTTGGAGGACGTGCCGCCAACGGATTTTTATCTTTTGCACTTCACGGTGGAAAGCCCCTCAGAGGTGGAACGCATCGTGGAAGGGTATCGCCGTGGGGCAGCGCCCACAGGCGAAATTACGCGCGGTTTGTACCGTCGCGGAGTGGAATGAGAAAAGAGGTATCATCTGTGAAAACAAAAGGTACGGTCGGCGTTGTAATGCTGATTTTTCTGTTGTTGGCGGCGCTGGTGGTTTCGGCGTTGGTTGCGAAATACACCGCCGACGTGGAATGGTTGAAATGGCTGACGTGGGGTGAATCGGTGGGGCTGGACGGCGTGAACGTCGATCTCGCGGTCATCAACTTCTCCTTCAGTTTCCACATGCAGGTCAACGCGTTGCAGATCATCTGCATCGGTTTGGCATTGTTTGTGAAACGCAAATTCTTCTAAACGAAAACCACCCACCTTATGGTGGGCGCGGTTAGGGATAAAAATAGAGAGGATGTATCGTCCACGATACATCCTCTTTGTTTGTTTTGCGGAAATTAATGTATGCGATTGTAGGGACGGGCGTCCTCGCCCGTCCGTTCTGCAAAAATAACAGAGATATAGTGAAACGCCCTCCACGAGTTTCTGCCAGCGATGTTGTTTGAAAATCGTATGCGATTTTCAAACAACGAGAAGCTATGTGTTTCAAACATTTTTCATCGTCGACTCGCGCTCATGCCGCGCAGGCACCACTTTCTTGTAAGAAAGTGGCAAAGAACGTGGGGAACCTTTCCGATAGGTTCCCCACACCCCTCCCGAACGGCCAAA
>JAZNTC010000154.1:0-3512 GCA_045591605.1 Acutalibacteraceae bacterium
TCGTGTCGCGCACCTTTGCCTACACCAACCATACGGTGATGGCGGAGGCGCTGGAATGCTGGCCGGAGGATCTGTTCCGTCAGCGCCTGCCCCGTATTTATCAAATCGTGTGCGAGATCAACGACCGTTTCGGTGCGGCGATGATGCAGGCCACCGGCGGCGACGTGGAAAAGGTCAGCCGCATGGCAATTCTCAGTTACGGCGTGGTGAAGATGGCAAACCTGTGTGTGGCCACCTGCCATTCGGTGAACGGTGTGTCGCGCTTGCACAGCGAAATCGTGAAGGACACCGTGTTCCACGATGCCTACACCGTCACCCCCGACAAGTTCAAAAACGTTACCAACGGCATTGCGCACCGTCGCTGGCTGTGCCAGGCAAATCCGGCACTCACCGCCTTTTTGAAGGAGCGCATTGGCGACAACTTTGCGCTGGACGGCAGCGAACTCGCGAAACTGCATGACTTTGCAGACGACAAAGCCACCCTGGATGCGTTTGCCGCGGTGAAACGCCAAAACAAAGAACGCTTTGCCAAATACGTGCAAAAGCAGTGCGGCGTGACGCTCGATCCCGATTCCATTTTTGACGTGCAGGTGAAGCGTTTGCACGAATACAAACGCCAGCACCTGAACGCGCTGAATATTTTGAACACCTATCTCACCCTCAAAGAGAATCCGCAAATGGAGTTCACGCCGCGCACCTATCTGTTCGGTGCCAAATCCGCACCCGGCTATTACGTGGCGAAAGAGATCATCCGTTTCATCTGCTATCTTGCCGACTTGATCAACAACGATCCCGCGGTGCGCGACAAGTTGAAGGTCGTGTATCTGGAAGATTACCGTGTGACCTTGGCGGAGCGGTTGATGCCCTCGGCAGACATCAGCGAGCAGATCTCGCTGGCAGGCACCGAAGCCTCGGGCACGGGTAACATGAAACTGATGATGAATGGCGCCGTTACCCTTGGCACGCTGGACGGCGCGAATGTGGAGATCTATGAAGCCGTGGGTGACGACAACATCTTCCTCTTTGGCATGCGCACCGAAGAGGTGGAAGCGTTGAAACGCCAAGGGTATGACCCTCGTGCGCTGTATAACCAAAATCCGCGCATTCACCGCGCGATCGACTTTATGTACAAAGGCTTCGGCGGTCGCACCTTCCACGAAGTGGCGGATGCTCTGGTGGCACGCGACCCGTACATGGTGTTGGCGGATTTCGAAGATTATGCGCGCGCACAACGCCTGTCGGGCGAGGTGTACCGCGACCGCGACCGCTTCACCCGTATGGCGTTGCTCAACACCGCCGGCAGCGGTGTTTTCACCTCCGACCGCGCGATTGCGGACTATGCGCGTGACATTTGGCACGCCGACGGACTGAAATAAGCGGAAAAACTTGCAATTTCTGAAAAAAGATGGTATTCTGTAAGGGAATATCATCTTTTTTATTTTTATGCAAAGGAAGCGTTCGTATGAAAACCCCCGAAACCGCGCACCGCATCGTCGTGAAAGTGGGCACCTCCACCCTTGCGTATCCCAACGGTCGGCTGAACATCCGCCGTGTGGAACAGTTGGTGAAAGTGCTTGCCGACCTCAAAAATTCCGGGCATGAAATTCTGCTTGTCACCTCCGCCGCCATCGGCGTGGGGGCAGGTCTGCTCGGTTTGAAAGAGCGACCGCACGACATCGGCGGCAAACAAGCGGCGGCGGCGGTGGGTCAATGCGAATTGATGTATACCTACGACAAACTGTTTGCGGAATACGGGCACCAGACCGCACAGGTGTTGCTCACCCGTGACGTCATTGAGGACGACGTGCGCAAGAACAACGCCGCCAACACGCTCGCCCGCCTGATGGAATTCGGCGCTCTGCCCATTGTCAACGAAAACGATACCGTGGCAACCGAAGAATTGGAGTTTGGCGATAACGACACCCTCTCCGCCATCGTGGCGGTGTTGGGTCACGCCGATTTGTTGGTGCTGATGACGGATATTGACGGGCTGTACACCGACAATCCGCGCCAAAATCCCGATGCCCGTCGCATCGACGTGGTGGAGGAGATTACCGACGACCTGCTCCACGCCGCCAAGGGTGCCGGCTCGCCGCTGGGCACGGGCGGTATGTCCACCAAACTACACGCGGCACAGATCGCCACCGCCGACGGCATCCCCACCGTGGTATTAAGCGGTGAACGTCCCGAAAACTTGTATGACTTGCTGGACGGCGCATCCATCGGCACACTCTTCAAAGCAAAGGAGGCGGCGCAGTGACCTTGCAAGAACTGGGCAAAAACGCCCGTGCCGCCGCCCGTGTGCTTGCCACCGTGGGCACCGCGCAGAAAAACGAGGCGCTTTTTTGCATGGCGGATGCGCTGATGGCGCACGCGGGGGACATTTTGGCCGCCAACAACGAAGATATTGCCGCCGCCCGTGAAAACGGAATGCGCGAATCGCTGATCGACCGTCTGGCGCTGTCAGACGCCCGTATTGCCGCGATGGCGAACGGCCTGCGCGACGTGGCCGCCCTGCCCGACCCCGTGGGGGAAGTGATGGACGGATATCGCCGTCCGAACGGGCTTGCCATTCGCAAGGTGCGCGTGCCGATGGGGGTTATCGGCATCATTTATGAAGCGCGCCCCAACGTGACGGCAGATGCCGCCGCGCTGTGCTTGAAATCGGGCAACGCCACCTTGTTGCGTGGCGGCAAAGAGGCCATTCGTTCCAACACCGCTGTGGTGGCGGCGTTGCAAGAGGGGTTGCAACAGGCAAATCTCCCCACCGATGCGGTGCAACTGCTGGGCGACACCTCGCGTGAAACTGCCACCGAAATGATGCGGATGAACGAGTATCTGGACGTGTTGATTCCGCGCGGCGGTGCCGGGCTGATCCGCTCGGTGGTGCAGAACGCCACCGTCCCCGTGATTCAAACGGGGGTGGGCAACTGCCACGTGTTTGTGGATGAAACCGCCGACCTTGCGATGGCGACCGACATTATCGTGAACGCCAAAGCCTCTCGTCCTTCGGTGTGCAACGCGGCAGAAACCCTGCTTTTGCACAAGAATATCGCCAAAACAGCACTTCCCCAAATGGGGGCGGCGCTCAAAGCGGCAGGAGTTTCGTTGCGCGGTTGTCCCGTCACCTGCGCCGCCATTCCCGATGCCACCCCTGCCACCGACGAGGATTGGGCAACCGAATACGGTGATTACATCCTCGCCGTGAAAGTGGTGGGCTCATTGGAGGAGGCCATTACCCATATCAACACCTACGGCACGGGGCACAGCGAGTGCATCGTGACCGATTCGCACACCGCCGCCGAGCGGTTCACCGCCGCGGTGGATGCCGCCGCGGTATATGTCAACGCCTCCACCCGTTTCACCGACGGCGGAGAATTCGGTTTGGGTGCAGAGATCGGCATCTCCACCCAAAAACTGCACGCACGCGGTCCGATGGGACTTCGTGAACTCACCACTGCCAAATTCATCATCAACGGCATCGGACAGTGCCGTTAAGGTGACGCGAGTAA
>JAZNTC010000155.1:0-2725 GCA_045591605.1 Acutalibacteraceae bacterium
CTGCGAAACCAAAACTCCGGGAAGTTGAGCACATAGTGAGTATATAGGGGATGTTTTGGGGGTTTCGGCTTTGCCGAAATAGCAGTCGTGAGACTGCGAAACCAAAACTCCGGGAAGTAGAGCACTATGTGCTCAACTTCAGTCGTCTCCCAGTTTAAGCACCGCCATAAAGGCTTCTTGCGGCACTTCCACCGAGCCGAGCTGGCGCATACGTTTTTTGCCTTCCTTCTGCTTTTCGAGCAGTTTCTTCTTACGGGTGATGTCGCCGCCGTAACACTTCGCCAACACGTCTTTGCGCATGGCGCGGACGGTTTCGCGCGCGATGACCTTGCCGCCGATCGCCGCCTGAATGGGCACTTCGAACAGTTGGCGCGGAATGTTGTCTTTCAACCGCTCACACAAGCGGCGCGCACGGGAATAGGCATTTTCTTCGAACACGATGAAGGAGAGCGCGTCCACGATGTCGCCGTTGAGCAACACATCCAACTTGACGAGTTTAGAGGGGACGTAGCCTTTCATATCGTAGTCGAAACTGGCATATCCTTTGGTGCGCGATTTCAGCGCATCGAAGAAATCATAAATGATCTCGCCCAGCGGCAATTCGTAATGAATGTCCACACGGGTGGGATCGAGATAGGTCATTCCTTTGAAGATACCGCGGCGTTCCTGGCACAACTCCATAATGTTGCCCACGTAATCGGTGGGGGAGAAGATGTGCGCATCCGCGATGGGTTCTTCCGCCGCGGAAATACTGCCGGGATCGGGATAGTTGGTGGGGTTATCGATGTACTGCACCGTGCCGTCGCTCATTGTTAAGCGATAAATGACCGAGGGGGCGGTGGTGATGATGTCCAGATCGTATTCGCGTTCCAAGCGTTCCTGGATGATCTCCATGTGCAACAGACCGAGAAAGCCGCAACGGAAACCGAAGCCGAGTGCCACCGACGTTTCCGGCTCAAAGGTGAGGGAGGCATCGTTCAGTTGCAGACGTTCCAGCGCTTCACGCAGGTCGGGATACCGTGCAGAATCGGCAGGGAAGATGCCGCAGAACACCATGGGGTTTACCTTGCGGTAACCGGGCAACGGTTCGGCGGCAGGGCGCGCCGCCAACGTCACGGTGTCGCCCACACGGGCATCGCTCACCGTTTTGATGGAGGCGGCAATGTAGCCGACTTCGCCTGCGCGCAACACGCCGGTCGGCTCTAACTTGCCGGGGCGCATAATGCCGGTTTCCACCACCAAGAATTCCGCGCCTGTCGCCATCATACGGATGGTGTCGCCGTTTTTGACGGTGCCTTCCTTCACACGAAGATACACGATAACGCCTTTATAACTGTCATAATAACTGTCGAAAATCAGCGCCTGCAAGGGGGCGTTGTCGTCCCCTTCGGGAGGCGGCATTTTTTGCACGATAGCTTCCAACACCGCTTCGATGTTGATGCCGTTTTTCGCGGAGATGCGCGGGGCATCCGCCGCTTCGATGCCGATGATGTCCTCTACCTCGCGGCACGCGCGGTCGGGATCGGCGGCAGGCAGGTCAATCTTATTCACCACGGGGACGATTTCCAAATCGTGTTCCAACGCAAGATAGGTGTTTGCCAAGGTTTGCGCTTCCACCCCTTGCGAAGCATCCACAATGAGAATGGCGCCTTCACATGCGGCGAGTGAACGCGATACTTCATAGTTGAAGTCCACGTGACCGGGCGTGTCGATCAAGTTGAACAGATAGGTTTCGCCGTTCTGTGCTTTGTAGGACAGCGTGATGGCATGCGCCTTGATGGTGATGCCGCGCTCACGTTCGAGATCCATACTGTCGAGCAGTTGATCCGCCATGTCACGCAGGGCGACCGTATTGGTTTTTTCAAGCAGACGGTCGGCAAGCGTGGACTTGCCGTGGTCGATATGAGCGATGATGCAGAAGTTGCGAATATGGTCACGGGGAAAGGACATACAAACACCTCGCGGTTGAGATTTCAAAATCACAGATAAGATATTATAACACATTACGGGAGATAATTGCAACCCCCGAAAAAAGCACCCACCGTAGTAGGTAAAAATACATATGAATTTGCAAACTTGTTGACATTTCAACTTTTATGTGGTACGATGTGTAAAGTTGAGTTTTCAACTTTACACATTTGGAGGAAGAGGTATGATCGATCGGTTCGAACGGTTTTCACTGGCGATTTTTGAGATCTCGCGGTATTGGCACAAGTTAGCGGCGGAGGAATTGACAAAGTATGGGTTGAAAGGTCCTCACGCCACCTATTTGACGGCGATATACAAATATCCCGAAGGCATCACCGTGCCGCAACTGTGTGAGGTGTGCGGAAAGGATAAGTCAGATGCTTCCCGTATGATTGCCATACTGGAAGAAAAGGGATTGGTGACCAAAGGCGGTGACGGCGGCAGTCATTACCGCGGAAAATTGCAACTGACCGAAGAGGGGAAACGGGCGGCCGCGCACGTATCGCAACGGGCAAGCCGCGCGGTGGAAGTGGCAGGCAAGGACTTGAGCGAGGAAGAGCGCGAGCGGTTTTACGAGGCGTTGGATTCCATCACCGCCAACCTGCGCGCACTCTGTAAGGAAGGAATTCCGGAATAAAGCAAACGAGAGGAATGAAAAAATGAAGACACGAATCCTTGTGGATTCCACGGTGGATCTGATGCCGGAATACAAAGCCCGTGTGCAGGTGGTGCCGCTTACGGTGCATATCGGCGAAGA
>JAZNTC010000156.1:0-2029 GCA_045591605.1 Acutalibacteraceae bacterium
TAATAAGGTACTATATATAATAGAGAGGGGGGCGAATGTATGAAACGATTGGCACAAGTGGGGCAGATGTTGCGCCGCGCGGCACCCTCGCAATGGATGCAGGCGTTCGTTGGCGTGTGGCTGTGGGCGGCCGCGACGGTGGTGCTGTGGCGAAAAGATGCCTTTTGGCACATCCCCTTCGGGCAGAACATTCCGCTTTGGTTGGCGCTTTTGGTGGTGTGTTTTGGCGGCTTGTTGGTGGTGGCGCTGGCGGTGTTGCTTCCGCAATGGAAATGGGCGCCGCGCACCGCGGTGAGCGGTGTGTGCGCGTTGGCGTTCGCCCTTGCCGCCAAAATGGAAGGAGAGCGACGTCTCTACCTCTTTCTGGTGTTGGCGGCGGTCACGGGTCTTGTGTTCTGTTACGTCAAACAGCAGGATCTGCTTTCCGCACCGCGGTTGCGCATGCCGCGCGGTGTGTCCCTCGCATATTGTGGGGGTATGTTTTTGGCAATGGCGGCGGTGCTGTCGGTGCTCGGTTGTTTGCGCCACGCCGCCTATATCACTCCCAATTTTGATTTCGGCATTTTCTGCCAGATGTTCCACAATATGAAGGAAACGGGGTTGCCGCTCACCACCTGTGAGCGTAACGGCTTGCTTTCCCACTTTGCGGTGCACATTTCCCCGATCTATTACGTGCTGTTGCCGTTTTACATGGTGTTCCCCTCGCCCTACACCTTGGCAATCGGGCAAGCGGTGGTGGTGGCGAGCGGTGTGTTTCCGCTCTTTTTGATCGCGAAGAAAAAAGGGCTGTCGGACAAGACCTGCATGGTGCTGTCGCTTCTCTATGCCACCTATCCCATACTGTCCACGGGGTGCAATTACGATCTGCACGAAAACTGTTTTTTGGCGCCGTTGCTTCTGTGGATGTTCTGCGCCTATGAATACAAAAAGACCGCATGGCTGTTTGTGGCGGCGTTCGCCGTGTTTGCGGTGAAGGAAGATGCCGCTGTGTTTGTGGGAATCTTCGGGCTGTACGTGATGGCGGCGCACCGCGATTGGCGGCGCGGCGCGGTGCTCATCGGCGTGGCAATGGTGTGGTTTGCGGCGGCGCTGTGGTTGCTGGATACCTTTGGCACGGGCGGCATGGTGACCCGTTACAGCGACTATCAATACAACGACGGCGGCCTTGGGTCGATGGTGAAAACCATGGTGGTGAACCCGGGGCTGTTCTTGAGCCGGCTGTTTTACGGCACGGAGGAAGTGCCCTTCGGCAAACTGTGGTATCTGGTGCAGACGGTGTTGCCGCTTGCTGCGTTGCTCTTTGGCGGCAAACACGTGGCGCGATATGTGCTGTTGTTGCCCGTGGTGGTGAATCTCTTATCCAACTGGGTGTACCAATACGACATCGGGTTTCAGTATTCTTTCGGCGTGGCGGCGTTCTTGCTGTATGCCTGCGTGCTGAACGCGGCAGATTACCAACCGCCTGCACGGCGCAGCGCGGTGGCGTGGACGGCACTCGCTGCCGTGATGCTCTATGCCATGGTGTTCTTGCCATCGGTGCAGGGGGCGGTCACCCGTTTTGCGGATAACCGTGAAACCTGCCGCAAACTGGATGCCGCCTTGGCGCAGGTGCCGGAGGATGCCTCGGTGACCTGCTCCACGTTCCTGCTGCCGCATCTGGCAGAGCGGGAGGTGCTGTATGAAGATTTTTATCATCTGCAAACCGACACGGAGTATGCCGTGATCGACCTGCGCCCCGGCTACCGTGACAGTTCCTTTGATCAGGTGCTGGTGCGGTATGCGGATGCGGATTACACCGCTGTGTTGTATGAACACGATGTGGTGGCGGTGTTGAAAGCACCGGAGAAGTAAAAAAACAAGTCGGAGGCCAAGCGGTCTTAGGAAGACAAGACTCACTGACAACTCCTTGGCTCACAGAACGACATGGCTACGATCCGACTTGGTGCGGTATGCGGATGCGGATTACACCGCTGTGTTGTATGAACACGATGTGGTGGCGGTGTTGAAAGCACCGGAGAAGTAAAAAAAC
>JAZNTC010000157.1:0-4339 GCA_045591605.1 Acutalibacteraceae bacterium
ATCCGCAAGGATCTACTGCGCTTTTGCCTTGCCGATGAAAAAATCGGCTCCGTTTACATTCTTCGACCTAAAACGAGTGGAATTTCGTGTGATTTTCGGTGCGGCGAAGGTGGCAAGGCTGTCGCCTGCCACCGACAACAAACCGAAAAGCATCGAAATTATGCCGTTTTAGGCGTGTTCGGATGTGTCTCCTCTGCTTGTTTTTGATCGGAGCCAAACGATGCTTTAGCAATAAAACCAACCCACCCGAAAATGGGCTCGTTTCACTGCTAAAATACACCGCGAAAACCCCGAATTTTGACTTTTGAAAAAGCAGGTTGAGGCAGGCGGGACACCCCGCCTGCCTCAATTCGTCTGATTACTTACGAATACCGAGCTTTTCAACGATGGCACGATACCGCTCGATGTCGGTCTTCTGCAGATAGTTCAGCAGACCGCGACGACGGCCGACCATTTTGAACAGACCGCGACGGGAGTGGTTGTCCTTCTTGTGGGTCTTCAGATGCTCAGTCAGATCCGCAATGCGGCGGGTCAGGACGGCGATCTGGACTTCCGGCGAACCGGTGTCTCCCTCATGAATCGCGTAGTTCTGCATGATGGCGGTTTTCTCCTCCGGCAACATCATAGCACTTCACCTCTTTCTAAAATATTTGCCGCAAAACCCAGTCCGAGGAAATCACAGTTGAGGTGTTTCTCCACCGTCCGGGTAACGGGCACGCCATGGATTATTCCCATAAGCCTTATGAGTATATCACACTTTTTAGCGTTTGTAAAGAGCTTTTTGGAAAAAGTTTTTACCCTTTCGAATCGTACCACGTGTCGCCGCTGTGGACGTCCACCGTGAGTTTCACCGTGAGGGCGGCGGCGTGTTCCATTTCCTCTTGCAGTACCGCCGTCACCGCAGCCACCTCCTCACGCGGCGCTTCCACGATGAGTTCGTCGTGCACTTGCAAAATCAAACGGGCGGCGAGTCCCTCGGTTTGCAGGCGGTCGTGCACACGGATCATTGCCACTTTGATGATGTCGGCCGCCGTGCCCTGAATGGGCGCGTTACGCGCCACACGTTCACCGAACGCGCGGATCATCGCTTGGGCGGCTTTGAGTTCAGGCAAGGGGCGACGGCGACCGAACACCGTTTCGGCGTATCCTTTTTCCTTCGCATCCGCCACCATTTTGTCCATAAATCCGGCAACGGCGCTGTAATGGGACAGATACCCTTCGATGTATGCTTTGGCTTCGCCGTAGGATACGTCGATGTCCTGCGACAGCGAGTGGGCGCCGATGCCGTAGATGATGCCGAAGTTCACCGCCTTGGCACGCGAACGCATGAGTGGTGTGACCATCTCTTGCGGCACACCGAACACCTGCGCCGCCGTGATGCTGTGCACGTCCGCACCGCTGTTGAAGGCGGCTTTCATGGTGGGTTCATCCGCCATGTGGGCGAGCACGCGCAACTCGATCTGCGAATAGTCGGCATCCACCAGTTGCCAGCCGTCACGGGCACGGAAAAAGCGGCGCAATTCGCGCCCGAGTTCCTGCCGCACGGGAATGTTCTGCAAGTTCGGCTCTGCCGAGGAGATGCGCCCCGTGCGCGTTTCGGTCTGGTTGAAGCAGGAGTGGATACGCCCATCCTCCCCCACCACTTTGAGCAGACCTTCACAGTAGGTGGAGGAGAGTTTGGTGAGCGTGCGGTAATGCAACAGCGCATCCACCACGGGATAGTCGGCGCGCAGTTTTTCCAGCACGTCGGCATTGGTGGAATAGCCCGACTTGGTCTTTTTCCCCGACGGCAAGCCGAGATCCTCAAACAGCGCTTTGGCGAGCTGTTTGGGGGAGTTCAGATTGAACTCATACCCCACCATATCCCACACAAGCTGTTGCAACGAGGCGATCTCGCTTCGCAACGATTCGCCAAACGCGGCGATGCCGACGGCATCCACCGCCACACCGTCCCGTTCCATTTCCGCGAGCACCTGTGCCAGCGGCAATTCCATATCGCGCAGCAACACACCCATTCCCTGCTCTTCCAGCAAGGGGGCGAGCAGGTCGGCAAGCGCCGCCATCTGCTCCACCTCGGTGGGGGCGGACACAGCGTGCTCCATTGCCATACGCGAAAGGGTGTATTCCTTCGCCAACGGATTCAAAAGATAGTCCGCCAGCATCGTGTCCATCACAAAGCCGTGCGGTGTGTGCGGCAACAGCGCCGCCGCCAAGGTTTTGTAATCGTGGGTGCGTTTTTCCACCGCCGCGTCACACAGCACCGCCAAAAGTTCCGCATCGTCGGGTGTTGCCGTGGCACGCACGCCCTCTGCCAAGATGGCAAAGCCGTCCTCCCCGCGCAACACGTCCAGCCGACCGCACCGCCGTGCGGCATCCAGCACCGCTGCGACCGTGCCTTCCTTCGCCACAGGGGATTCCGTCGCCACCGCAGGGGCGGTCAGCGCCGCATCGGTCAGATCCCACCGCTCGATCAGTTTAAACAGTTCCAAGCTTGCCAGCATCTGTGCCAGCGCTTCCCGTTGCACGGGCAATCCGCAATACGCCGCCACGTCGGTAGGAACGGGGGCTTCGGTGCAAATGGTGCCAAGGGTGCGGCTCAAAAACGCGCTGTCGCGCCCGTCGGTCAACTTTTGTCGCAGGGCAGGACGCAACGGGGCGGTGTCGAGTTGCGCATACAACGCATCCAGCGAACCGTATTCCTGCATCAGCGACAAGGCGGTCTTTTCCCCCACACCCGGCACACCGGGAATGTGGTCACTCGTGTCCCCCATCAACGCTTTCAGATCGATCATCTGCGGCGGTGTGAGTCCGTACTTTTCACGCAAGGCCGCTTCGTCCATCACCACCGTTTCGGGTTGCCCCATACGGGTGGCGGCCAACAGCACCGTCACGTGCTCACCGATCAACTGAAAGGCATCGCGGTCGCCCGTGGCGAGCACACACTCGTCCCCACCCTCGCTTGCCGCACGCGCCAATGTGCCCAAAATGTCGTCCGCTTCAAAACCTTCTGCTTCCAACACGGTGCACCCCATCAACGGCAGAATCTCCTTAATCATCGGCATCTGCTGGCGCAATTCCTCCGGCATGGCGTGCCGCCCGGCTTTATACTCGTCATACATCTTGTGGCGAAAGGTGGGCGCGTGCACGTCGAACGCCACAGCAATCCCATCGGGGTTCGCCTCGCGGCGCAACTTATCCATCATATTCAAAAATCCAACCACCGCGTTGGTAAACCGTCCGTCTGCCGTGGACAGCAAACGGATTCCGTAAAACGCGCGATTCATCAAACTGTTTCCATCGATCACCATGAGTTTCACAGTCATCCCTCCAATACCATTCTATTGTACCTAAAAAAAGCCATAAAGTCCAGCAATTACAGAATTTTTTTCACACGGTTGCATTTTCGGGCGGTTTTTGTTATACTAACCTTATTACAACAAAGGAGGTGAGGGCGAAATGCAAACAACAGCGCCCATCGCGGTGATGGATTCGGGGGTCGGCGGTATCAGCGTATTGCGCGAACTGCGCCGCCGTATGCCGCAGGAGGATTTTCTCTATTTCGGGGATTCCGCCAATGCCCCGTACGGTGAAAAGACCGCCGCAGACGTGCGTGCCCTCACCATCCAAAATGCCGACCGCCTGTTTGCCAACGGCGCCAAAGCGTTGGTGGTGGCGTGTAACACCGCCACGGGCGCGGCGATCAACGCCCTGCGCGAACGGTTTCCCGACCGCGTGGTGATCGGCATTGAGCCTGCCCTGAAACCCGCGGCGCGTTCCAAAACCTCCCCCTCTGTTTTGGTGATGGCTACGCCGCTCACCTTGAAGCAAGAGAAGTTTGAGCATCTGTTGGCGCAATACAACCGCGATGCACGCATTCTCACCCTGCCCTGCCACGGGTTGGTGGAGTTGATCGAGCAGGGCGTGACCGAAGGCGAGAAAATGGATGCGTTACTGGCGGATCTGTTTGCACCGTTGAAAGCGGAACATCTGGATGCGGTGGTGTTGGGATGCACCCATTATCCGCTGGCACGCGCCGCCATTCAGCGCGCCGTTGGCGAAAACATACCCCTGTTTGACGGCGGAGAAGGCACCGCGCGCGAGACCGCGCGCCGTTTGGCGGCGGCAGGACTGCTGCGCGAAGCGGACCGTGTGGGCAACGTGGAATTCCGCAATTCCGCCAACGACCCCTCGATGTTGGCTTTGTGCCGCCGTCTGCTGGACGAGGGGGTGTCCGTATGACCGGTTTGCCCCGAGAGCGCCTATTCGGCACACGCACGGCGTGGCTGTGGGCGCTCTTTTGCTGTGCACTGTGGGGCAGTGCGTTCCCCTGCATTAAGCT
>JAZNTC010000158.1:0-6037 GCA_045591605.1 Acutalibacteraceae bacterium
CACAGCGAGCGCCGCACCTATTTCGGTGATACCGACGAGACCGTTCAAAAGCGTATGCGTGCGGCGTTGGATGCCGGCCTCACTGTGATCCTCTGCGTGGGCGAATATCTCACCCAGCGTGAGCAGGGCGTGACCAACGAAGTGGTGGCTATGCAGACCAAGATTGCACTTGGCGGCGTGTCGGCCGAAGAGATGGCGCGAGTCATCATCGCGTATGAGCCGGTGTGGGCGATCGGTACCGGTCGCACCGCGACGGCGGAACAGGCGAACGAAGTGTGCGCCATGATCCGCGAAACCATTGCCGGTCTGTACGACCGGGCGGTGGCGGATGCCGTGACGGTGCAGTACGGCGGCTCGATGAATGCGGCGAACGCGGCGGAACTGCTTGCCCAGTCGGATGTGGATGGCGGCTTGATCGGCGGCGCATCACTGAAGGCGGCAGACTTCTCCGTGATTGTTGCGGCTGCGAAATAAGGATGTTACTGTCGAAACCCACTGTCGCACGACAGTGGGTTCGATTTTCGGAAAGGAAGAAAACGGCATGAAAAAACCGCTTACTCTCATCATTATGGATGGCTTCGGCATCAACGATGCGGAATACGGCAATGCCATCAAGGCGGCCAACACCCCTCGTTTGAACGAACTGTTTGCCAACAACCCCACCACCACCATCGGTGCTTCGGGTTTGGATGTCGGTCTGCCGGATGGGCAGATGGGCAACAGCGAAGTGGGACACACCAACATTGGTGCCGGTCGCGTGGTGTACCAAATGCTGGTGAAGATCTCGAAATCCATCACCGATGGCGACTTCTTCGAAAATGCCGCCCTGCTGGCGGCGGTGGAAAACTGCAAAAAGAACGGCACGGCACTGCACCTGATGGGTCTGCTTTCGGACGGCGGTGTGCATAGCCATAACGAGCACCTCTACGGTCTGTTGGAACTGGCCAAGCGCCACGGGCTTGAAAAGGTGTACGTCCACGCGTTGATGGATGGCCGTGACGTGCCGCCCACCTCGGGTGTGGACTTTATGCAAGCGTTGTGCGACAAGATGGACGAGATCGGCGTGGGCAAAGTGGCCACCGTGTGCGGTCGTTACTATGCGATGGACCGCGACTTCGCGTGGGATCGCGTGGTGAAAGCGTATGCCGCGATGGTGTACGGCGAAGGCAACGAAGCCGTGTGCCCCGTGCAGGCGATGAAGGACTCCTATGCCGCCGGTGTCACCGACGAATTCGTGGTACCCACCGTGCTGGATAAGGAAGGCACCATCGGCAAAAACGACAGCGTGGTGTTCTTCAACTTCCGTCCTGACCGTGCGCGTCAGATCACCCGTGCGTTTGTGGACGAAGCGTTCGATGGCTTTGAGCGCAAGTGTGGGATGTTCCCGCTCAACTTTGTGTGCATGACGCAGTACGATGCGACCATGCCGAACGTGTCGGTCGCCTTCGGTCCGCAGGAACTTACCATGACGATGGGCGAAGTGTTGAGCCGTAACGGGCTCACCCAGTTGCGCATTGCGGAAACGCAGAAGTATGCGCACGTCACCTTCTTCTTTAACGGTGGTGAAGAACGTGTGTTTGAAGGGGAGGATCGCGTGTTGATCCAGTCGCCCGACGTGCCCACCTTCGATCTGCAACCCGAAATGAGTGCGTATCCCGTGTGTGACGAAGCGGTGAAGCGCATCGAATCGGGTAAATACGACGTCATCATTCTGAACTATGCGAACTGCGATATGGTCGGTCACACGGGTGTGTTCGATGCGGCGGTTGCGGCGGTGCAGGCGGTGGACGAATGTGTCGGTCGCGTGGTGGATGCCACCTTGAAGATGGGCGGCATTGCCATTATCACGGCGGATCACGGCAATGCGGATAAGATGTACGAGCCGGACGGCAGCCCGTTCACGGCGCATACCACCTTCCCCGTGCCGTTCTGCGTGGTGGGGTATCCCTGCACCCTGCGTCAGACCCACGGTCGCTTGGCGGACATTGCCCCCACGATGCTCACCATCTTGGGTGTGGATCAGCCGGCAGACATGGATGGCGAGACCATGATTGAAAAAATCCTGTAAATGTAATCACAAAACGAGGGAAACTCCAAGGAGTGCGCGCCATATTGAAAAATTGCCCGAAAACGGCACTTTTTCCGTAATAATGCGTTAAACATCCGCGGTACGCGACAGCGTTACCGCGGATTTTCGCCTTTTCTTACAAAAAAATGTCTCGTTTTCGGGTGCCTGGCAGTTTTGTAGAGATTCGGTTGGATACTCCGCGCCGCCAAAAAACGCAAGAATACCGGCGTATGGCGAGGATTTTTGGCAAGCGGTGTGCCAACCGAACCCGAAAAACCAGTTTTCAATATGGTGCACACCCCTATAATGGGGTTTCCCTCGTTTTTTATATTACATATATGAAAAACAAGCGAAATTCTATTGACTTTTTTAGAATATTTTGGCACAATAGAGTTGCAAACTTTTACCCAATACGGGAGGTCTGGATGATGAACAAACAGCAAAATAAAGTGTTTTGTGTGATCTCACACACCCACTGGGACCGTGAATGGTATATGCCGCTCGAACAGTTCCGCCATCGCCTGGTGGATCTGATGGATCGCTTGCTTGATACGTTGGCAACACAGCCGTCGTACATCTTCCATTTGGATGCCCAAACGGTGGTGTTGGAGGATTATTTGGCGGTGCGCCCCGAAAAGCGTGAACAGTTGCGCCAATTCATTTCGCGCCGTCGCTTGATGATCGGGCCCTTCTTCCTGCAAAACGATTTCTACCTCACCAGCGGTGAGGCGACCGTGCGCAACATTTTGGAAGGGCAAAAACTGTGCCGCGAATTCGGCGGTTCGTCCAAAGCCGGTTACGCGGCAGACCAGTTCGGTAACGCCTCGCAGTTGCCGCAGATCTTGCGTGATTTCGGGTTTGACAACTTTATATTCGGTCGCGGTTTTTCGCAGTGCGATAAAGCGGCGGATGGCACCGTCACCTCCAAAAAAACCCCGACCGAATTCATCTGGAAAGGTCCCGACGGATCGGAAGTGCTGGCGATCCATATGCGCCATTGGTATAACAATGCGCAGCGTTTTTCAGAGGACATCGAAAAAGCCACCCGTTTCCTGCGTGCGATGACCGCACCGTACAACGATGAGTTGACGGCAACCCCCTACATTTTGCTGATGAACGGTGTGGATCACCTGGAAGCACAGGCAGAGATCCGCGACATCATCGACAAAGTGCAAGAAAAGTTGGACGATGGCGAGTACTTTGTGCAGTACAATATGGATGACTACGTGGATGCCGTGAAGCAGTATGTGGAGGATAACCACGTTGAATTGCAGATGGTGGAAGGCGAAATGCGTGTGGATAGCGGTCTGACCACTTTGCAAGGCACCTTGTCCTCGCGCTCCTACTTGAAAACGGCAAACGTGCGTGCACAGGCGATGCTTGAAAACCGCTTGGAGCCGTTGTATGCCATGATGGAACGGTACGGCATGAAGGGCGTGTATCCGCACGACCGTTTGGTCTACACCTGGAAAAACATCATCCGCAACCATCCGCACGATTCCATCTGCGGTTGCAGTACCGATGCGGTGCACCGTCACATGGAAAATCGCTATGCGGAGATCTTTGAGTTTGCCGAAGAGCAGTTGCGCCGTGCCATGCTCACGGCGACGGAACACACCGCCATGGCGCGCGGGGCAGACGATCGGGATTACATCATCACGGTGGCAAACACGCTTTCCACGCCGCTTCGCGGTGCGGTGGAAGTGCAGTTGAAGATGCTGTGCAGTGACGATATGGAAAACTTCCGCATTGTGGATGGCGACGGTCGTGACGTGGAGTTTGTTGTGGTGGAAAAGAAACGCCGCTCCACCGCGGTGTACAGCGCCATCAATCTGCCCGGTTGGGTAGAAGTGTTTGATTACACCATTCAACTGGATGCCGGCGACGTGGCACCGTTTGCGTTTAAGTCGTTCTTGGTGACGGCAGGGGAGAGCACCCCGACTGTGGCGGCATTCGATGCCGCGCTTCCCACCGTGATTGAAAACGACCGGCTCACCGTGTCGGTTTCGGCCGACGGTCGCGTGGATATCACCGATCGCAAGAGCGGTCGCACCTTGAAGGATTGCCTGCGTGCGGAAGACCGCGAGGATAACGGCGATTCCTATATGTTTAAGCCGGAGGGACACGCCCCATTGTATTCCGACGATTGGGCAAAAACGGTCACCTTGACGGCGCACACCGCACTCAAACAGGCGGTGAAGATCGAATACACGATGGATCTGCCGCTTTATTACGACGAGGCGGCAAATGCCCGTTCCACCGAAACGGCAACCTCCAAACTCACGTTGGAACTGACATTGTATCGCGGTCGTCCGTTTGTGGAGATCGACTATACACTGGATAACGCCTCGCGCGATCATCACCTTGCTCTGTGTGTGGATACCGATATTGCGCCGGTGGAATCCTATGCCGACAGCATGTTCGACGTGGTGCGCCGCACGGGCGATATGCACTACCACACCACCCCCATCAAGATCGATCCCAATGCCTCTTTTGCGCTGTTGCAGGAAAACGGGCGCGGTGTGGCGGTGTTCACCGAAGGTACGCACGAGTATATGCATCCCGAAGATAAGCTCAACCGCCTTTCCTTTGGTTTGGTGCGTGCCACGGGCGGTATCCTCCACGGCGGTCATGAACTGTGGTGCACCCCCGAAAACCAGTGTTTGCGCACCATGAGCGGTCGTTTGGCTGTGGCACTGTTTGAAGAAGACTTCGTGGCGGCGAACATCCCGGCAATGTCGCTGGCGTTCCGTGCACCGTTGTTGCCGTTCGGCACGGCGTGCGACAGCCGCAAGTTTGCAGGCGGTCGTCCCTGCGTGCAGGATACCACCCTCACAGAATTCTTCTATCTCCCCGATTCCTATCCCGACGTGGCGATCGCGGACAACACCCCCGCCATTGACGTGGTGGGTGACGGCGTGGCGTTCTCGGCATTTAAACTGTGCGAGGATGAAAGCGGCTTGATCCTGCGTCTGTTCAACTACACGGAGGAAGAAACCACCGTCACCGTCAAAGCGGTGGGCGACATCTTCCGCACCCGTATGGATGAGATTGCGCGTGTGTTCCTCGGCAAGAACGAGGCAACCCTCACCTTGCGCGGCAAAGAGATCGTGACCCTCTGCTTGCAATAATGTGATAAAAGAAAGAACCGAGGTTCGTATGAACCTCGGTTCTTTTGTGATTGTGAATGAATACATTAGCCGAAATAACGATTACACCATTCCCATAAGTCTGTTAACCACAGGTATTCGCTTGCAAATATATTTGACTATAAAATAAGCTACAAAAAAGTCAATAAGCAGGTTGAACAAGACGATTATGGCGGGCGAATCCGTAATGTGACAAATAATGGTACGTGAAACAACCAAGGTATATCCGTTCAGTATATACAATTGCATCGAATACGTGCCAAAACGTGCAAAGAAGGTGTTGAATGCCGCACACCGTGTAAAGTAAAAACAGGATACACAGCCAATCAAAGCGGTCAAAATTAAAACATGCTCACTAAACGGCGAAAAAACCAGTGTGATCCAAGCCACAAGAGAAAGAGCAAATAAAGCGATATGCTTCGGTGTCATTTTGATGTCAAAGAAATGTATGTTGCTGGTTTTAAGCAGAACGCCGATATGGAAAAAGAATAAATAATATGTGATATCGTTTATGCTGAACAATGTGATTCTTGGCCGAACAATAGCTAGTACAGCAAATGCGATGGTGGTTATTACGGTTGTTGTTCGAGTTTTCAAAAGGAACTTATATATGAGCGGATATAACATAAAGATTAGGAACAGCGTGTAGAGAAACCAGCAGGATTTGTCCCCGTAAAGAAACATGCCAATGAGAGAATCCACAATTCCTTCGTTACGATTTACAAGTTGCGGAAAGAGTTGCTTGGGTATAATCGTCAAAAGATTAAAAGCAATATAGGGAATTAAAAGACGGATGATTTTTTTAACCAAAAAATTTTTA
>JAZNTC010000159.1:0-3862 GCA_045591605.1 Acutalibacteraceae bacterium
GCGACCGTCTCGGCATGACGATCCCCTTCTCTCACAGCCCCTATCAGCGCATCGTCCACGATACCGAAGCGCTGATCGAAGATCACCGCTTGATGGGTTGCGATTGCATCGGTCTCGGCTGGCTCGGGGAAGGGCAACGCAACACGATGGAATCCCTGGAGAATCTCTGCAAGGAATTGCGTGAGCCAATCAAAAAGATCCGCGATGCAGGCCTGACCTTTGCCTATCACAACCACTCGTTTGAGTTTGCCAAGTTAGAGGGCAAAATGATCTTTGATCACCTGCTGGATGCGTTTGCACCGGAAGAGATGAGCATTGTGATGGATACCTACTGGGTCGCGCACGGCGGCGGCGACATTTATCAGTGGATCAACAAATGTGCCGGCCGTTTGAAGTACGTGCATTTGAAAGATATGAGTATATCGTTGGACATGAAGCAGACGATGGCACCT
Source organism: Acutalibacteraceae bacterium (assembly GCA_045591605.1). GTDB lineage: Bacteria > Bacillota > Clostridia > Oscillospirales > Acutalibacteraceae > SIG588. The sequence continues at coordinate 453 of JAZNTC010000159.1, forward strand.
GTTGGCGAAGGTTCGATCAATTTCCCCGATGTCATTAAGGCATTTGAAGCGGCAGGTACGGTGGCCGCGTTTGTGGAGCAGGACGACTGCAACGGCGAAGATCCGTTCGATTGTTTGGAACGCAGTTTGCGCAACCTGAAAGCCATGGGTTGCGAAGTATAAAGAGGAGGAAACAATGATGAAAAAGGTAAGACTGGGTATTATCGGCGTAGGTAACATGGGTTCGGGTCACGTGAACAACATCTTGGCAGGTTTGTGCCCCGAAATCGAGTTGACGGCGGTGGCAGACATCCGTCCGGAACGCATGGATACGGTGAAAGCTAAGTGCGAAACGATCGCTTGCTTCAACACGGCGGAAGAGATGATGGACAGCGGTCTGATTGATGCCGTCTTGGTGGCGGTGCCTCACTACGATCACCCCCGTTACGTGATGGAAGCGTTCAAGCGCGGTCTCCACGCGATGTGCGAAAAGCCGGCCGGTGTGTACACGAAGCAGGTCAAAGAGATGAACGCCGCTGCCAAAGAGGCAGGTGTCACCTTTGGTATGATGTTCAATCAGCGCACCAACCCGATGTACATCAAGATGCATGAAATGGTGGCGAGCGGCGAGTTGGGTGAGGTCCATCGCACCAACTGGCTCATCACCGACTGGTACCGTCCGCAGAGTTATTACAACAGCGGTGCGTGGCGTGCCACCTGGAGTGGTGAAGGCGGCGGCGTGTTGCTGAACCAGTGTCCGCACAACCTTGACCTGTGGCAGTGGATCGCCGGTATGCCCGTAAAGGTGGATGCGAAACTGGGCTTCGGTAAGTGGCACGACATCGAAGTGGAAGACGACGTGACAGCGTATGTGGAATATGCGAACGGTGCAACGGGTGTGTTCATCACCTCCACGGGCGATTGCCCCGGTTCCAACCGTTTTGAAGTGTGCTGTGACCGCGGCACCATGGTGGCGGAAGGCCGCACCCTGAAGATCACCCGTTTGAAGGAAGCGATGAGCGAATACACGGGTGAAGAGCGCGGTGCGTTCAGTGCGCCCGACCGTGAGGTGGAAACCATCACTTTTGAAGATGACGGCAAACAGCACGTGGGTGTTCTCAACGCCTTTGCGGCGAACATTCTGCGCGGCGAACCGCTGGTGGCAGACGGTACCGAAGGTATCCGTGGTGTGACCCTTGCCAACGCGATGCATTTCTCGGCATTCACCGGCCGTGCGGTGGAACTGCCGTTTGATGATGAGAAATACTACGAAGAACTGATGAAGCGCGTGGCTACCTCGCGCCGCAAGGAAAACGTGAAAGAAGTGGTGTCGGACACCTCCATGTCCTACAAAGGCACCAACGGTACAAAATAAAGCGATGGATACGGTAAGAATTGGTGTGATCGGTGTGGGCGGCATGGGGTCCGCCCACGCCCGTCATCTGTTTCGCGGCGGTGTGAACGGGGCTGTGTTGGCGGCACTGTGCGATACCGATGCCGCGCGTCGCGAAGAGTTGAAAACGATTTTTGAAGACGTGCCGGTGTTTGAAAACGCCGATGCGTTGTTTGCCGCATCCGTGTGCGATGCGGTGATCATCGCCACACCGCACTATTTCCACCCGACCATCGGGTGTGAAGCATTCCGTCACGGGTTACACGTGCTGTCGGAAAAACCAATGGCGGTGCAAACGAGTGAAGCGCGCCGTTTCATCCGCGCGGCGGAAGAGAGTGGTCGTGCGTTTTGCGTGATGTTCAACCAACGCACCGATCCGCTGTTCCAAAAAGCACGGGAACTGGTGCAAAACGGCACCCTCGGAGAACTCAAACGCTTTCATTGGATCATCACCAACTGGTATCGCACCCAAGCCTATTACGACAGCGGCTCGTGGCGTGCCACGTATGAAGGAGAAGGCGGCGGCGTGCTGATGAACCAAGCACCCCACAACCTCGACCTGTGGCAGTGGATCGCCGGTATGCCGCAACGGGTGTATGCCCGTTGCCCCGTGGCAAAGTATCACAACATTGAGGTGGAGGACGAGGCTCTCATCTTGGGAGAATACGACAACGGTATGACCGCGCTGTTCCAAACCACCACGGGCGAATATCCCGGCACCAATCGTTTGGAGATCACGGGTGACGGTGGCAAAATGGTGTTGGAAGACGGTCGCTTGAAACTGTGGCGATTGAACGAGCGTGAGCGTGACGTTTGCTTCAAGTCAAAGGAAGGCTTTGCGCAGATCCCCATGGAATATGAGGAAATGACCTTTGAGCCGCCTGCCAATGCGCACGGCGCGGTGTTGCAAAACTTTGCGGATCACATCCGCACGGGTGCGCCGCTGTTGTCCGATGGTCGTCAAGCGCTTAATGAAGTGATGCTTTGCAACGCGGCCTATCTGTCCGCGTGGCAGGGGAACATCGTGGAATTGCCGTTTGATGAAACGGCGTTCGACCGTGAACTCAGCGTCCGCTGTGAAGGATCTGTCGCCAAGGCAGGGGCGTCTGCCCCCATGCACGACGGCTATCAAACGCGTTGGCAAGTACGTTGGTAAAAAGAAGGCGGTCTGCATGAAACCGTACGGATTGCAACTGTATTCGGTGAAAAGCCACACGGCAGCGGATATGGTCGTGGAAAACGAAATGTCCGCCGCGGCGGAACTGGATAAAGCCCGTATGGGCATCGACTATCTGCGTAATTTAGAAGCATAAAGGAGACACACGATGTCTTTGATTGTTGACGGCATTCTTCTTCTTGTTGCCGCTGTGGTGATCGGCATCCACGTGAAACGCGGCGCGGTACGCTCGTTGTTCGGATTGCTCTCGGTTGTGGTTGCGGGCATTGCGGCGTATCTTTTCGGACCTACGGTCGGCACGGTGCTGTTTGCGCCGTTGCTCGGTGGGGCAGAGGGGACGATGCAGGAACTCCTGCTGTCGGTGTTGGCCTCTGCCGAAGGTTCGGTGGATCTGGATACGCTGTTCGGGCAGTTGCCACCTGCTTTTCGCGCGGTGGAAGACACGGTGCGTGCAAGTCTTGGTTCGGTGGCGGCGGTAACGGCAGAAAACGTTCCGCAGATCGCCGCGCAAATGGCCGCCCCCGTGGTGACATCGGTTTCGCGCACCCTCGGTTCGGTGGCGGTATTCGCGGCGGTGAGCATTGTAATGTTTGTGCTCAAACGTGTGCTGTTCCCCGTGATGCGGTTACCGATCTTGAAGCAAGCGGATAAATTGGTGGGATTACTGCTGGGGATTTTAATCGCCTTCGTGTATATCTGGGTGCTGTGCCTTGTTGCACGGGCACTGGTGGATTTCCGCCTGTTGCGCAACGTGCAACCGCTGGCGGATGCGCTGGACACCTCGGCGGTATATGCCTTCTTTTGCAGTCTGATGTAAATCAAAAAGAGACCGTCCATCCCGTGTCACGGGAAGTCGGATCG
>JAZNTC010000160.1:0-1632 GCA_045591605.1 Acutalibacteraceae bacterium
GTCAAAGCAAATCGTCGTCATACACCGCGCGGTTCCCTCCGATAAAGCGCGGTCTGGTGCGGGCCGCCAAAACAGTGGCTTCACCGATCGTGTGGTTTTCCAAGCGAAGCGGAACGGCAACCTTTTTGAGGTGCATGCCAATCAACGTGAACCCAATATCAATACCGGCATCCGCTTTGATCTCTTCCACCACCACGGGGTTTTGAAAGTGGACATACGCTTGCGTTGCCATTGAACCACCCGCTTTGGGTTGCGGAACGACGTTGACGATCTCGGCGTTGGGAACGGCCTCGCGTTCAATAACGATCGCACGGTTCAAATGTTCACAACACTGAAACGCCAGATGCCATCCCATCGTTTTGGCATAGTCGTACAGTCCGCCGAACACCGCACCCGCCACATCGGGATTGGAATTGGTTCCGATTTTAGAACCGATGATCTCGCTGGTGGAGCAACCGACAACAACGATATCGCCGCTTTTCAGTTTTGCTTTCATGCCAAGTTCCCGCATCACGGCGGTAGCTTGATTATACAACTCGTTCATAGTTCATTCTCCCATTGATCAGAGTGTGACAACTTCATACAGATTGTACTATATGGTGCGCCGAATGTCAACCGTGAAACCGATGGAACCGGATGCTTCAAAATCGCGTGTTTTTCTTGCAATTCACAACGATTTATACTATAATGCCTAACGGTAAAGAGGTGAGAACATGGCATCGTTATGGATTTGGTTTGTGTTGGCGTACGGTCTGTTAAAAGGCGGCCGCGAAGGCATGAAAAAAGCGGCACTTAAAAAGAACCGCTCAACCGAGATCTTGTTTTGTTACACCCTTATCGGGTTTTTGTTCACCCTGCCGTCTGTCGGGGAAGCGGTGGCGTTGCCGCCCGTTTTCATTCTGTTCGCGTTCATCAAAGCGGCGGTGGTGTGCGCCGCGTGGTTGTGCGCGTTTGCGGCGCTTAAACACATTTCGGTGAGTTTATACGGCATTATGGATCTCTCACGCATGGTGTTTTCCACTTTGCTCGGCGTGTTCGTGTTGGGCGAGAGTTTTACCCTTGCCAAGGCTCTCGGTATGTTGCTGGTGGTCACGGGTCTGACCCTCGTCAACCTGAAACGCGGCGGCGGTGGGGAATTGACCGTCACCGTGTTTATTGCCGCCATGCTCAACTGCTTCCTGAACGCGGTGTCGGGCACGATGGATAAGGTGCTGATGCAGTATATGACCTCGGCGCAGTTGCAATTCTGGTTCATGCTGTTTATGACGGTCATTTACGGGGGTATCCTGCTCGTCCGCCGTGAGCGTGTGGCGTGGCGCGCGCTTGCCACCAACTACTGGGTGCCGCTGATGAGTTTGTCATTGGTCATCGGCGACCGCCTGCTGTTTGAAGCCAACGCTCATCCGCACAGCGAAGTTACGCTGATGACGGTGGTAAAACAATCCTCGGTGTTGGTGACGGTGTTGGTGGGGTGGCTCGTGTATCACGAAAAGCATATCGTCTACAAACTGCTGTGTGCTCTGCTTGTGCTCGCAGGCATCTTTGTGGCGCTGTTTTTGTAATGAGAAAGGGACATCAATCGCTTCGGTTGATGTCCCTCTTCTTGTAGGCGAAAACCCCCGGCTGTGCCGG
>JAZNTC010000161.1:0-12507 GCA_045591605.1 Acutalibacteraceae bacterium
CGACCTAAAACGAGTGGAATTTCGTCTGATTTTCGGTGCGGCGAAGGTGGCGAGGCTGTCGCCTGCCACCGACAACAAGCCGAAAAGCATCGAAATTATGCCGTTTTAGGCGTGTTCGGATGGGTCTCCTCTGCTTAAGCATACAAACCCGAACTCCGTTTTGGGAAGGCGGATTTTCGCTCATCCATTGTTAAAATACTCACCAATACTTATCTTACGCGACGGTATTTCCGCGCAAACGTGGTGCGCAAAAATGCCGCACACTCTTCGGAGGCGTCTGTTTTGGGAATCACCAAAAAGGTGCCGTCCTCGCGCAGAAAGAGGAAGGCACGGCGGCTTTCCGCCAAACGGGAAAAGTGCGCATACGACTCTTCACGCGTGCAACCGTTCCCTTCGTAGATGAGCGTATCCTCCCACAACGTTACCTGCACGGTGGAAAACAACGCGGAAAACACCTTGTATTGGGTGGTGACGGCGCGGTGAAACAGGTGATACAAAAAGCACAGGGTTACCACCGCGATGCTGATGCCTGCCACCGCCAGCGTCACCGCCGCCCACCGATACGCAATCAATGCCCCTGCCACCGTGAGGGTGATGGCCATGCACAGGAAAAAGCCCAGCCACGCATTGCGCAGGCGACCGCCAAACAGCGCCGCGGTGCGCGCCGCCGCGCGGTAATCCGCTTCGGTGACGGTGACCGCAAAGGTCGCACGGGGGGTGGTGGCAGCCATGGTCATTCTCCTTTACAAACGTTGTTCGGTGAGCCTCTGCCACACCGTGTCATTCACCGCGCGACGGGGAATGGCAATCACTTGGGAACACACGTCCCACAGCACCAAATCCTTCACGCGGCGCAAAGCGGCGTTTTGCCACGCCACCGTTTCCTCTTTCACCGAAAGGGTATCTTCGGTGAAGGTGAGGGTGATTTCTGTGTGTGGGGCGGCAAGCGCCTTCGCCTCACGGCGAAAGGAGAGCCACGGCAACACCCATTGCAGCAAGGCGAGCAACGGCAACACCGTGCCGCACAGCCATTCCGCCGATCCGCGGTATCCCAAACACAACCCCACAAGGCAAGGCAGACCGATCATCAACAAGAACACCGTCTGCACCGCCAGCCGTTTGGTGGAACGCCGTGTGTGCCACAACGCCGTGAACAGTTCTTCGGCGGTAAGTATGTATGAAACCGTATCAGACATCGAGATTCTCCACGTAACGGGCGTTCTTTTCGATGAATTCGCGGCGCGGCTCCACCTTATCGCCCATCAAAATGGTGAACGCTTCGTCTGCCGCGGCGGCATCTTCAATCGTCACGCGCAACATGGTGCGGAACGCCGGATCCATTGTGGTTTCCCACAACTGTTCGGGGTCCATTTCACCAAGACCTTTGTAACGCTGAATATCGGCATTGCCGCCAAGTTCCGCAATTTGTGTGTCGCGCTCTTCATCCGAAAAGGCATAACGCACCTGCTTGCCCTTGGTCACTTTGTAAAGCGGCGGTTGCGCGATGTACACGTGTCCTTCATCCACCAGCGGACGCATGAAGCGGAAGAAGAAGGTGAGAAGCAGGGTGGCGATGTGTGCACCGTCCACGTCGGCATCCGCCATGATGATGACTTTGCCGTAACGCAGTTTGGAAATGTCAAATTCTTCACCGATGCCGCCACCGAGCGCCACCACGACGGGCACCAATTTTTCGTTGCCGTATACCTTGTCCAAACGGGCTTTTTCCACGTTCAGCATTTTGCCCCACAGCGGCAGAATTGCCTGATAGTTGCGATCGCGCCCTTGAATGGCAGAGCCGCCTGCCGAGTCACCCTCGACGATGTACAGCTCGGTGCGTTCGGCATCGTTCCAGATGCAGTCCGCCAGTTTTTCGGGCATACGGGTGGAGGCAAGTCCCGTGCGTTTACGGGCGGCTTCACGCGCTTTTTGTGCGGCTTCACGCACACGGGCGGCATTGATGGATTTTTCCAAAATGGCTTTTGCCACCGCGGGATTTTCTTCCAGGAAATCCGCCAGTTTTTCACTCAAAAGCGAGTTGACCAGCGTGGTCATGGAGGTGTTGCCGAGTTTCGCCTTGGTCTGCGATTCAAACTGCGCGTCCTGCAACTTGACCGACACCACCGCTGTCAAACCTTCACGCACGTCGTCGCCCTTCAGGTTGGCATCCGCATCTTTGAGCATGCCGTGACGACGGGCATAGTTGTTCAAAATACGGGTGATACCCACCTTGAACGCGTTTTCGTGCGTACCGCCGTCCACCGTGTGCATGTTGTTCGCAAACGAAATGATGTTTTCATTGTAACTGTCGTTGTATTGCAACGCCACTTCGGCAAAGGAGTCCTCACCGCTTTTGCTCAGGTGAATAACCTCTTCGTGCAACACTTCGTAGCCGCGCGTTTTGTTCATATATTCCACGAAGGAGGAAATACCACCCTCATAGCAGAACTCTTCCTGCTTCACCGCATCCGCATCGCGGCGGTCGGTGAGGGTGATTTTGAGTCCTGCGTTCAAAAACGCTTGCTCACGCAGACGTTTTTGCAGAATTTCATATTCATATTCGGTGGTTTCGGTGAAAATGGTGGGATCCGGCTTAAACCGAATGAGCGTACCGTCCGAGGTGGAGTCCCCGATCACGGTCAGATCGTTCACCGCGTTGCCGCGTTCAAACCGTTGGGCATACACCTTGCCGTCACGCGAGATTTCCGCTTCCATCCATTCGGACAGCGCGTTCACCACCGAGGAACCCACGCCGTGCAGACCGCCGGCGACTTTGTAACCGCCGCCGCCGAACTTACCGCCTGCGTGCAGAACCGTCAACACCACCGTGACGGTGGGCAGACCCATTTCCTCGTTCATACCCACAGGGATACCACGCCCGTTATCCCGCACGGCGATCACGTCGCCGGGCAAGATGTCCACTTCAATATGCGTGCAAAAACCGGCAAGTGCTTCGTCGATGGAGTTATCCACGATTTCGAACACCAAGTGGTGCAGTCCGCGCGGACCGGTTGAGCCGATGTACATACCCGGGCGCTTTCTCACCGCTTCCAGGCCTTTTAATACCTGTATTTGACTTTCGTCATACGCTTCGTCTGCTGCGGTAACGTCCTGTCCTTGCAGTTCCAATTCTTTCTCGTCCATCTGTTCAATCCATTCCTTTCATTAGGGTGAGCATTCAAACCCCCGTCCGTCGCCGTAAGGTGGCGGCCGATACCTGCGTGATGTACACCGTTTCGGTGCCGTCTGCTTCGCATGTGATCACGTATGCTTTCGGCAATTCATACGACACGGTGTATACACGTCCGCCCTTTTCCGCATCCGCCAAAAAGCGGCGCGACAAGGCGGATTCCGTGGTTGTTTCCATATCGAAAATGCCCACAATGTCACGCGTGCGCACCACGACAGATCCGCCCAGGTGCAAATACGGTACGCGTGCCATCAATAATGCCCTTTGTTGTCCAGTTTGTTCAGATCGTTGCGATGCCGCTCATTGATTTTGGCAATCTGCGCCATGCACAACTTTGCCGTAATGGCAAGACCAATGATGCCGCCAATCAAGCCTGCCACCGCGGCTTGCAAGCCGATTATCGCAATCAGCGCCATCGCCACACCGATGATCGCCGCCATGATACACAGCATAATCGCGAGCCAACGGTTCTTATCCTTTTTGGCGCATGCATCGATTTCCAAGATCTGTTCTTCTCTTGTCAAAGCCATGGTAAGCCCCTCCGTTTATTCCGCTGTTATCGCCCCTGCCTCCACGTGAAAACGAGCACCGCCCGCCATGCGCATCACCGAGGAAGGTTCGCAACAGGTGATAAACACCTGCTCATCGGTTAAATGATTCAATAAGTAATCCTGCCGCCACTCGTCCAGCTCGCTCATCACGTCGTCCAGCAATGCCACGGGTGCTTCTTCGGTCACTTCGCGCAAGGCTTCGGCTTCTGCCAATTTCAGCGCCAGCACCGCCGAGCGCTGTTGCCCTTGCGAGCCGTACACACGGGCGGACAATCCGTTGATGGTCACGTCGAAATCGTCGCGGTGGGGGCCCACCGTGGTGAATCCTGCCGCCAAATCTGCGGCGTGGGACGTTTTCAACATCTCTTCCAACCGTTCGGTGACTTCTTCGAGCGAGGTGTTCCACGCCAGTTGACCCGACGGCAGATATTGCAAATCCAACGTTTCGGTGCCGCGCGACAATCCGTCGTAAATCGCCGCCGCCATCGGCGCAATATGGGCAAGATACGCACCGCGCACACGACACACACGTGCCCCGTTCACGGCAAGTTGCCGATCAAATACCGCCAGCAACTCGTCACCGCCCGGCACGGGATTTTGCCGCATCTCGCGCAACAACGCGTTGCGCTGTGTCAACGCACGGGTATATGCCGACAAACTGCCGGTATAGGATGGGCGCAGTTGACAGTATGCCGCATCCAAAAACCGCCGTCGATTATCCGGCCCGTCTTTAATCAGCGAGAGGTGCGCGGGCGAAAACACAATGCCGCAGAATTTACCTGCCAATTTGGTGGCAGAGCCGAGTTCCACCCCGTTCAACACGGCCCGGCGGCGCGGCGACACATAAATTTCCGCCGTCTGATCGCGCTCACCGGCAAAAAAGTGCATGGTGAGCAAGGCTTTTTCCTGCCCAAACCCAATCAGTTCCGCATCTTTTGCCCCACGAAAACTGCGACCGCCCGTGAACAGCCACAATGCTTCCAACAGGTTGGTTTTTCCCTGCGCGTTGGCGCCGCAAAACAGGTTGACACCGTCCACGGGGGTGATGTCCGCGTGTGTTATGTTCCGAAACCCCTCGACACACAGTCGTGTAACTTTCATTTCACCGTCACAACGTACACCGTGTCTTGTCCTGTGACCTGCACCGCGTCGCCGTCCACCAACTTTTTGCCGCGCATTTCACACACCGTGCCGTTCACCGTCACACCGCCGCCTTGCACCAGCACCTTTGCCTGCCCACCGCTTTCCACCGCGGCACACAGTTTCAACAGCGCATCCAAGCGAATAAACGGGGTGTGAATTTCCACCATCTGTTTCATATCGGTTTCCTTCTTATTTTTTCATGCGTACCGGCAACACGATGAACAGAAATTCTTCGTTGCCGGAAGGCGGAACAATCTTGATGGGCGAAAGGGAGTTGCCCAGTTCCAACACCACTTCGTCCGACTCGCTGTTTTTCAGCGCATCCAACATAAAGCGGCTGTTAAAGGCAATTTCCTGCCGTTCACCCTGCATTTCGCACGAAATCTTATCGTTTGCACTGCCGATGGAGGAGGTGCACGAAAGCGCAATCGTGCCTTCTTCAAAGGTGCACACAAGCGGCGATTTCACACGGTCGTTCACCACCAGGGATACACGTTCCACCGCATCAATCATCTCGCGCGTTTTCACTCGCAGCGTGGTGGCACTTGCCGCAGGAATGGCTTTGCGATATGCTAAAAATTCACCGTCCAGCAAACGGGAGATGACCGCATAGCCATCGATCTGCATCACAATGTGACGGCGCCCCACCGCCATGAACACGGGAGAATCTTCCTCGCCCGTCAGTTTCAACACTTCACCCAGCGTTTTGCCCGGCACAACAAATTTCATCTCTTCGCTGGCTTTCACCTGCTCAGTGCGGATTGCCAAACGCGAACCGTCCACCGACACCAAACGCAAGGTGGAATCTTCCACTTCAAACAACGTACCGGTGTGAATCGGTTTTCCCGAATCCAGCGGTGCCACCGCAAACAGCGTTTGACGGATCATGCTTTTCAACACGTTTTGCGGCACCGAAAGACCCATACCATCGTTCACCGACGGCATTTCGGGAAAATCGGCCGCCGACATGCCCACAATGTTGAATTCCGCCGCACCGCTGCGGATGGTAATGTTTAATTTATCATTTGCCGCAATGGACACCACGTCGTCCGGCAGACGGCGCACAATGTCGCCAAACTGCTTGCAGGGTAACACAATTTCACCGGGATCTTGCACCTGCGCTTCAATGTTGGTGGTGATTCCGATTTCCATATCGTAACCGGCCAAGAACAACGAGGACGTAGCACGCACCAAAATACCTTCCAATGCCGGAATGGTGCTGCGGTTGCTGACAGCGCGGGTCACGTTATTGACCGCATCGACCAGCGCTTGCTTCTGACAAAAAAATTTCATGGGTGTTCGTCTCCTCTGCTTTGTGATTTTGCCTTATGATATAAAACACAATCTATCTTTTTAGTATATAGTAATAGAGGCGGTGGAAAAGGGGGAAAACTCCTCATTTTCGCGTACGGCCGCCGTTTTCGGAATGTTACCGTTGTGGATAAACGGTGTAAAACCGTGCAAAACGTTTTCAACCGTTATCCACATTCCACTCCACCGTTGAAAACGTCGGTGGAATGTGAATAAAAAGTGGAAAACTACAGATTGGACACGTTTTTAATGATGTCTTTTATAAGACCTTTATACGCATCGTCCGACTCCATCATCTTCTCTACTTTTTGCATGGTGTACACCACGGTGGAATGGTCACGGCCGCCGAATTCCTGCCCGATGGCATCCATCGACATGGAACTCACCACTTCACGGATGATATACATGGCCACTTGACGTGCGCGGGAGATGCCGGCAGAATGTTTCGGTCCGCGCAAATCGTCCACCGTCACGTTCATGGTACGGGACACTTCGGACAAGATCTTATCCACCGTTACAGGGGCAGGCAACGTGGTGGATCGAATGTCGCGAATGGCATTTTGCGCGACCGCCAGCGACGGCTTTTCCCCTGCCAGCAGTTGGTTTGCCATAATGCGGCGCACCACCCCTTCCAACTGACGCACGTTGGTTTTTAGTTGGGAAGCAATGTATTCCGCAATTTCGTTTGAAAGATCCAGTTCCAGCAATTGTGCTTTGCGCTTCACGATCGCAATGCGCGTTTCTAAATCGGGCGGTTGAATATCCGCCAGCAAACCGGCCTCAAACCGCGAACGCAACCGGTCTTCCAACGAGGAAATTTCCTTCGGCGGACGGTCGGATGTCAACACAATCTGTTTGTTTGCCTGATGCAATGCTTCAAACGTGTGAAAAAATTCCGTCTGGGTGGATTCCTTACCGGCGATAAACTGAATATCGTCCACCAACAGCATATCCGCCTTGCGATACTTTTCACGCAGTTCCGCCGTTTGGTGGTTGCGGATGGCCTCAATGATCTCGTTGGTCATGGTTTCCGCTTTAGTGTAGATGATTTTAAACCCGGGATTACGCATACGGATCTCGTTACAGATCGCATACATCAAGTGGGTTTTGCCGAGTCCCGATCCACCGTGAATAAACAGGGGGTTGTAAATCGAAGACGGCTCTTTCGCCACCGCTTGTGCCGCGGCATGCGCAAATTGGTTGGAAGAACCCACAATGAAGTTTTCAAAGGAATATTCGTATTCGGGAATCCGCGCTTCGCTGATGCGGCGATTGATCACCGTGTGCACGTCGTTTTCATCTTCCGGTTCCGGGTCGGGAAATTTGTCGTCCTCCCCCGAAATGATGCGCACCTTCATCGGAATGCCCATCACCTGCATCACCGCCGTTTCCAAACGGGTGGTGTAGCAATCCAATATAATACCCTTTTGAAATGCCGTTTCCACGTACAGCACCAAATTGCCGTCTTGAATTTCACGTGCTTCCAAAGGGGATAACCACGTCTCATAGGCAGTCACGCTGATTTCAGGCATCGCCTGTAATGCCTCCTGAATGCCCTTCCAGACCTCTTCGATTGATTTCATGTTCAAACTCCTTTTTTTGAAGAAAACGTCATATATCTATGTATAATCTAAAATATAGATACATATACATATATATTATATCATATATATAGTTATGTTTCAAGCAATTTTACAAAACTTTATTAAAAAATACGCTAAAATATAAAATTACGGAAACCGCTAAATGTTGTGTTTGCCGTTACACTGAACCACAAGACGGAAAAAAATTCACAAAATAAATAAAAAAAACAGTTGACTTTTAGCGGACGGGTTTGGTATAATGTATCCTCGCAAGGCTGTGCCGTTTTGAAACGGTGGACAGCCAATCCCGATATCGAAAGGAGGGCGTAGTATGTTTCGTACCTATCAGCCCAAAAAACGTCATCGTAAAATGGAACACGGTTTCCGCAAGAGAATGGCAACGGCGAACGGCCGTAAGGTGTTGGCTCGCCGCCGTGCGAAAGGCAGAGCCCGTCTGACCCACTAAGAAAAAGCCACCGGGTGTGGCTTTTTTTCTTATCCGAAAGGAAGTGCGGTATTATGCGATTTGCTGTGTTGAAAAGCAATACGGAATTTCGCGCCTTGTACTATCATGGTCGTGCGCTGGTGCATCCCGCTATTATTACCTACGTCCGAAAAAGCCGTCTGAAAGATGAACACGGCGCACCGCTCGTGCGCATGGGTATCACCACCGGCAAAAAGGTGGGTAAGGCGGTGCAGCGCAGTCGTTGCCGCCGTGTCATCCGTGCGGCATACGCCGCTCTTTATCCCGACATTCAGGGTGGATGGGATATTGTGTTTGTGGCACGAGCACGTCTTCTTTCGATGAAAAGCACGGAACTTACAAGTATTCTTCATCGTCAGTTGAAAGAGGCCGGTGTGTTATGAGACGGTGGATGATTGCCTGCGTGCGGTGGTATCAACGGCACATTTCGGCGCACACCAAACCGACCTGTCGGTTCACCCCGACCTGTTCGCAATACGCGATCGAAGCGTTTTCGCGGTTTGGCACGTTGCGCGGCGGTTTGCTTGCCGCGTGGCGCATTCTGCGTTGCAATCCGTTTGGTGGACACGGGTATGATCCCGTTCCCGAAACGTTTACCTTACGTCGGCAAAAGGCGCAGGTGTTTATCTCCGATGAAGAAGCCGACAGTTTGTACGATGCGGACGACAGTGAAGCGTAAAGGAGAAAAGTAAAAATGATTGAAATGTTTTCTTTTTTGGAAGTGCCGCTCGGTTGGATCATGAAGCTGGTGTACAGCCTCGTGAACAACTACTTTGTGGCGATCTTCCTGTTCACGTTACTGGTGCGCGTGCTCATGTTCCCGCTGTCGCTTCAGTCGCAGAAAAAGCAGGCGGATCGCATTCGTCTGGCACCGCGTCTGGAACGCTTGCAGAAGAAATATAAAGACGATCCAAAAAAATTGCAGCAGAAACAGCAAGCGCTGTATGAAAAAGAAGGCGTGTCCATGACCGGCGGCTGTCTGCCCATGATCGTGCAGATGGTCGTGCTGTTTGGTATCATCGGTGTTATTTACAAACCACTCGCGTATTTAAGTCCGCTGAAAGCCAATGTGGACACCATTGCCAAAGCGGTGACGGTGGAAACCTACACAGCGGAAAACGGATACGCCGTGGACGGCACAACGGCGGTCGGCAACGGGTTGACGGTGAATTTGGACGCTTCTCACAAGGTGTCGCAAAAGCAGTTGGATAAAGAAGGCTATTACCGCGAAATGTATATTATGCGTGTGGCCGACGACTGCCGTGAAGAAATCATTTACTATCTGCGACAGGATAAAGGCTATACCGAAGAACAGGCCATCGCGCAATACGACGAATTGATGTCGATGCGCCGTCAGTTTAGTTTGAACGAAAGCAAGACGTTGCTTGAAAATCCGTGGGTGACCAAAGAAAACACCACCGACGGAAGAACCGGTTTCGGTGCGGTTTCCATCTTGTGGTTGATTCCGCTTTTGTCGGGTATCACCGCCATCTTGTCCACGTTGCTGTCGATGTATTACACGAAGCAAGGCACGAGCGGCGAAAAACAGCCGGGTCAAGGTTGCTCCAACATGATGATGTACCTCTTTATGCCCCTTTTCTCGGTGTATATTGCGTTCATTGTGCCGGGCGGCGTGGGTGTGTACTGGATTTGCTCCAACATCATCGCCATTTTGCAGACCTATATTCTCAATATCATCTACAACCCGAAGAAAATTCGCGAACAGGCGGAAATCGACTATTTGGAGCGCAAAAAACTGCGTGCGGCACAAAAGGGCAAGCAGACGTTAGCCGAAGCGCGCCGTTTGGACGATGCGCGCGAGCGTGCGGAGGATGAAGCGGCGGCAAAGGCGGCGGCAGAGGGCAACGCACCGCAAGGCAAAAAGAAAAACGACAAGCGCAAAAAGTCGCCGTTGGAACTTGGTGAAGTGAAACACGATGACCAATGATGTTTACGGGTATCTCTACGAACTCTTGAATCCCGTTTCATAAATGAAATTTCGGAAAGGAAGAAGAAACCGTGCGGAAAGAAGCTATTGCACAAGCCTCTACGATTGAAGAGGCACAAGCCGCGGCACTCGCTCAGCTGGGTCTGACAGCGGACGATGTGGCAAATGTCACCTTCGAAACGGTGCAAGAACCGCAGAAAAAAGCGTTCGGTCTGTTCGGCGGCACACCGGCCGAGGTGAAAGCCGTGTTCGAAAAGACCGAAACCCCCTCCGAAGCGGCTGTTCGCTATTTGCGTGAAGTTCTCGAAGCACTCGGTGTGGGCGACACGCAGATCACCGTGGAAGAAAAAGACGATGAAAACGGCTGTGTTCTGACGCTGGAAGGCGAAGATCTCGGATTTGTGATCGGTCGCCGCGGTGACACGCTGGATGCGCTCCAGTATCTCGTGTCCCTCATTGCCAACCGTTTGAGTGAGGATTACTACCGTGTCACCATCGACATCGGCAACTACCGCGAAAAGCGTGAAAAATCCCTCACCGGTCTCGCGAAAAAGATGGCCGGTCAGGCAGCACGTACCGGTCGTCGCGTTTCGCTTGAGCCGATGAACCCCTATGAGCGCCGCATTATTCACACCGCGGTGCAGGGCATCAACGGCGCCACCTCGTGGAGTGTGGGCAGTGAACCCAATCGTTACGTTATCATCGGACCGTCGGACGATAACCCGAACCGTTCGCGTGGCAAGGGCGGCAAAGGTCGCCACAACGAAGATGAACGCCGTGACCGTCGTCGTGACGAGATCACCCCTCCCGTCCGTGAGATTCGCAAGTTTGTCTCGCGCAGTAACCCGTTGCCGGATGCGGATGGCGCCACCCCCCCGTCCCGTACCGAGTCGGAGATTGAATCCGGCGCCACCTTGTACGGACGCATCAATCTGTAAGAAAAAGCGGAAGTCGATGACTTCCGCTTTTTTGTATGCTATATTTGTATCCACACCCAATACGGAACGTCGGACGTTCGCCTGCGGCGAAGTCCGAGTAACGTTTTTCTTAGCATCCTAAACGGATGCCATTTTGCCTTGCGGCAAAACCGAAAAAGTTACGGTTGGTACGTTTGCTTTGTAGGGATGCTCGCCTGTATACCGTAGGGGGTGGCGCTCGGCCGACGCCCCGGTTGTAAAAATCACAACCCACATAGTAGGGACGGGTGTCCCCACCCGTCCGTTCTGTGAAAAAAGTAACCCAGAAAGTTCTGTGAAAAAACAACCACATAGGATTTTTGCATTTTTGGTGTTTAGATATTTTCTGTCTAAACACCGCTTTTATACCACGTGCATGACGGAACGTCGTAAACGCCGTTCCCTACAATACTCCGTTACAATAACGCTACACATTTTCACGCTGCTTTCCCAATTCAATAATCTCCTTACCTCTTCGTGCGGCAAGGCGCGCATAGGTTGCCGCTCCGCCTTGCGGACGGGTGATGTATGTGACAAACAAGTCGGCGTGGTTTGCCAACCACCGATTCACACGGTCAATGGCGTATCGCCGTGGGGCGGTGGCCGCTTCGGCAGGAAAAAGGGTTTCCACACTCTCCGGAAGAGCAAGTGGTACCGAGGGTAGATAAGCCAACACAACCGTTACGGAAATGTGTGGAAACATTTCTTTCACTTCCGACAGCGTGCGGATCACCAAACGGTCAAACGCTCCGCAGTATCCCACGCAAAACACACAAATATCCCGTTTGACGATCAGTTCCATCAGTATTTCGCGCAACCGCGGTGCTATGTCTGACGGAGTGTCACGATGTCCAAAAAAGGTACAGACCACAAAAACCCCTCGTTTCTCTTAAAATAGTATACTTATAATAAGTATACTTTACACATTATACCACAAAATCAACTTAGAATATACTTAAAATAAGATTTTGTGGTGATAATTATGCGAAATAAGAACAATAAGCATCTCGGTATTGAAATTGATCCGGAACTGCACGCCAAATTGCACTTTATTGCCAAATATGAGGGACGATCGGCCAACGGGCAGATCTTGTTCCTTCTGCGGCAATGCATTCGTGAATTTGAAGAGAAAAACGGCACGATCGAGTGGGAAACCCCGTCGTAACGGAACGAAAAAAGCACCCACCGTAAGGGAGTTGTGAATGGGGATTTGAACGGATAACGTAGACACACGAATTTGCTTACCCAAGTCAAAGGGATTTTAAAGGGGCGAGTGAGCCCCTTTGGCCGTTCGGGAGGAAGTCGGATCGTAGCCATGTCGTTCTGTGGGCCAAGGAGTTG
>JAZNTC010000162.1:0-4064 GCA_045591605.1 Acutalibacteraceae bacterium
TTCTGCATCTCGATGTCTTCATCATCGAGCATATCCGAGAACATCCAAAGGTTTCCACTCATTCTTGATCCTCCTTTGAAAGAAGGGTGCTTGGCTCGTGAAACTTCTCTAAATACTCCTCAAAGATATCACGGTTAATCAGAACCGTTCCATCCATACGGTAAATTGCACCGGCTTCGCTGGCAAGCTCTAATATTTTCTTGTGCTGCAGACTATAAATAATCTCTGCATCCTTATAGCGTAAAAACTGCCGACGAATCCTCTTAGCACTTTCTCTGACATCGTTACGTTTCTTCAGGTCATAGTATGCTTTTGTCTCTTCACTAATCATAAAATTCAGTTCCTTTCAGATTTGATCTTCTGTCATGACAAAAGCAGACCCAACGAAAAAAGAGAACACCTCTTGAAATTTCTTTCAAAAAAGTGTTCTCTAAATAGCAAGTGCTATATTGTGTTTTGTCCTGTCAACTATTCATACTGCGTTACAATCCTTCAAAATAATATGAAAGATTGTTGTCAATTTGTTGTCAACTCGGATTTGAGATGCCGAAAACCCTTGATTTTACTGGGTTTTTTAGTCGAGAGGCTTCATCGTGGGGAACAACAAAACGTCGCGGATGGAGGCGGAGTCGGTGAGCAGCATCACCAAACGGTCGATGCCGAAGCCCAGACCGCCCGTGGGCGGCATACCATATTCGAGCGCCGTTACGTAGTCGTAATCCACTTCGGCGTTGCAATTCGGTTCGGCCGCCAATTTCGCCGCCACCTGCGTTTCGAAACGCTGTTTTTGATCAATCGGGTCGTTCAACTCCGAGAAGGCGTTACCGAACTCGGTGGCATTGATGAAGTACTCAAAACGCTCGGTGAACAGCGGATCGTTCGGCTTACGCTTGGCAAGCGGGCTGTTTTCCACAGGGTAGTCGTAAATAAAGGTGGGCTGAATGAGGTTCTCTTCCACAAACGCATCGAACAGTTCCACCAGCACCGTGCCGCGCGTAGCATCCGCCGGCACTTCCACGTGCAACGCCTTGGCGCACGCACGGGCGGCTTCGTCGTCAGCCCAATCGTGGTAATCCACATTGGCGTACTTCTTCACCGCTTCGATCATGGTGAGACGTTCCCAATGGCTCATATCGATCTCTTTGCCCTGATACGGGATCACCATACTGCCGCACACACGCTCGGCGAGCATTTTGTACAGTTCTTCCACCAGGTCCATCATGCCCTTGTAATCGGTGAACGCCTGATACAGTTCCACCGACGTAAATTCGGGGTTGTGTTTCGTGTCCATACCTTCGTTACGGAAGATACGGCCCACTTCATACACGCGGTGCATACCGCCCACGATCAGACGCTTCAGGTACAACTCGGTTTCAATACGCAGATACATATCCATATCCAGCGTGTTGTGGTGGGTAATGAACGGACGGGCGGATGCACCGATCTCCAGCGGCACCAAAATG
Organism: Acutalibacteraceae bacterium; assembly: GCA_045591605.1. Classification (GTDB taxonomy): domain Bacteria; phylum Bacillota; class Clostridia; order Oscillospirales; family Acutalibacteraceae; genus SIG588. The sequence goes on from JAZNTC010000162.1 coordinate 1,464, forward strand.
GGGGTATCCACCTCCAAAAAGCCCTTGCCGTCCAGATATTCACGCACCAGTTTCAAAATAAGGCTGCGCTTTTCGAACGTCGCCTTCACGTCGGGATTGACGATCAGATCGAGGTAACGCTGACGATAACGGGTATCGGTATCGCGCAGGCCGTGGAACTTTTCAGGCAGGGGTAACAACGACTTCGAGAGCAGGGTGATTTCGGTGGCATGCACCGAGATCTCGCCCGTCTGGGTCTTGAACACCGTGCCGACAACGCCCACGATGTCGCCGATATCCCACTTTTTAAAACCCATGTATTCATCCACGCCCACATCGTCACGGCGCACGTACACCTGGATGTGGTCACTGCTGTCACGCACGTCCATAAAACTCGCCTTACCCATAATGCGGCGGCTCATCATACGGCCGGCAATGGAAACGGTGGTGCCTTCCATCGCATCGTAATTTGCACGAATGTCGGCACTCTGCGCGGTAACATCGTACTTCGTGATGGTATACGGATCCTGACCCGCTTCCTGCAGAGCCGTCAATTTGTCGCGGCGCACCTGCAACAACTCAGACAGCTGTTGTTCGGTCATCTCCGTTTCGGGGGTGTGAGGAGTGTCACTCATAATAAACTTCCTTTCCAAAGGGCAATTACTTCGCGATGGAAATCAACCGATAATTCACGATCTTGCCGGTGGGCAGAATCACTTCCACCACTTCATTCACCGCGTGACCGAGCAACGCACGGCCGATGGGCGATTCATCCGAGATCTTCCCGTTCATCGGGTCGGCTTCGGTCACACCGACAACGCGGAAGGATTTCCGCTCTTTGGTCTCCACATTTTCGATCTCCACTTCCAGGCCGACGTGCACGAGTTCGCCCGACAACTGGCTCTCGTCCAGAATGCGGACGTTTTTGAGTTGCTGTTCCAACTCGGCGATGCGGCTTTCGTTGATCGCCTGCTCGTTCTTCGCCTCATCGTACTCGCTGTTTTCCGACAAGTCACCGAACGAACGCGCTTCCTTCAAACGGTCGGCAATTTCCGCACGTTTGACGGATTTGAGCATTTCCAATTCTTTCTCTAAGTTCGCAAGACCTTCTGCAGTAACAAGAATTTCCTTGTTTTCTTTGGCCATGATGTGCACCTCGTTTACAAAATTATACAAGTATATAGTATACTCAATTTCCCCACGTTTGTCAAGAGTGAAAAGGCGGTTTTTCAGGTGCGAAAGCAATTGACAAAACTTGTCATATCCTGTATGATGAGGGTGAATTTATGCGCTGTAAAGGACGGTATGCGTATGTTTTGGATTCTCGCCGCCGTGCTGTCCGCTTTCTTTGCCGGACTCACCTCCATCCTTGCCAAATGCGGCATTAAAAGGACCGATTCCGACCTTGCCACCGCATTGCGCACTGTGGTGGTGTTGATCTTTGCGTGGATCATGGTGTTTGTGGTGGGGTCGCAGAGCACACTGCTGTCCATCCGACCGTCCTCCCTCTTGTTTCTCGTGTTATCGGGACTTGCCACAGGCGCCTCGTGGATATGCTATTTCAAGGCGTTGTCGATGGGCGACATCAACAAGGTGGTGCCGATCGACAAATCCGGTACGGTGCTGACGGTGTTGCTCGCCATTATTTGCTTTGGCGAGACCTCCCATTGGGTCATCAAATTGATTGGTACCGCTGTGCTCACGGCAGGCATCTTGTTGATGGTGGAAAAGAAAGAAGCCGCCAAACAGGCAGGGCAACGCGGCTGGGCGTTGTATGCGGTGCTGGCGGCGGTGTTTGCGGCACTCACCTCCATTTTGGCGAAGGTGGGCATTGCCGGGGTAGAATCCAACCTGGGCACGGCGATCCGCACGGCGGTGGTGCTGGTGATGTCGTGGGGCATTGTGTTTGCACGCAAAAAGCACGTCCAACTGAAACACATCGACAAAACGGAATTGCTGTTTATCGCGTTGTCGGGGCTTGCCACAGGTGCCTCCTGGCTGTGTTATTATTATGCCATTCAGACGGGAGTGGTCAGCGTGGTGGTGCCGATCGATAAATTGAGCATTTTGGTAACGGTCGCTTTTTCCTACGTAGTGTTTAAGGAAAAAATATCGGCAAAAGCGTTGCTTGGCTTGGGTTTGATGGTGGCAGGTACGCTGTTGATGGCATTTTTCAAGTGAGAAAGGGCGGTTATATGAAACTGTGGATCGCGGCGCTCACCAAATTTTTGGCAGGGCTGTTGCTGGTGGGGTTGTTGCTCTTTTTGCCTGCCGGTGGGTTGGATTACGGGAATGCGTGGCTGTTCATCGGCTTACTGTTTATCCCGATGTTGGTGTTGGGGATTGTTCTCTTAATCAAATCGCCCGACCTGTTGGCAAAGCGCTTACGTGCCAAAGAGGGAGAGACCGCACAAAAGAGTGTGGTTGCCGCCTCGGCTCTCTTGTTTGTGGGCGGTTTTGCGGTGGCAGGGTTGGATCACCGCTTCGGCTGGTCGCACGTGTCCACGTGGGCGGTGGCAACAGCATCGGCGGTGTTGCTGCTCTCCTATGCCCTCTATGGCGAGGTAATGCGTGAAAACGCCTATCTGTCCCGTACGACCGAAGTGCAAGAGGGCCAACGGG
>JAZNTC010000163.1:0-3755 GCA_045591605.1 Acutalibacteraceae bacterium
GCACCAAAACCTTCTTGCACGCGTTGCTTTCGGTGAAATATAACGTGTTGATGACCCCCGAAAACTTCAACACCACCTTGGGTGTGGTGCGCACCATCCGTGAGCACATGCGTCCTTCTCACCAAATCTTTATTTGTGAGATGGGTGCCAAAAACGCGGGCGACATTAAGGAAATCTGTGATTTGGTGCATCCCACACACGGTATTATTACTTCCATTGGTGAACAGCATTTGGAAACCTTTGGCAGTGTGGAAAACATCATTTCGACCAAATTCGAACTGGCGGATGCTCTGCCCGAAAAGGGGATTCTGTTCCAAAACGCCGATAACGAATACATCCGTGCACAAGGACGTCGGGCGGTCGGCTACGGATTGGAATACGGTGATTACAAAGTCGAGAACATCCATATCGACCAAAACGGCACGCATTTCACCGTGGTCAATCAAGCGGAACGGGTGGAATTCACCACGCGCTTGCTCGGCTCGCACAACATTCAAAACCTGGTGGGATGCATTGCGGTGGCGCACTGCATGGGTATTGAATTGAAGGATATGGCGTATCCCATTCGTTTGTTGAAACCTGTTCCCCACCGTTTGCAACTGTTACCCAACGGATTCATTGACGATGCCTACAACTCCAACCCGACCGGATTCCGCGCGGCGCTCGACGTGTTGAAAGCGTTTGATACCCAACGCGTGTTGGTGACCCCCGGTATGGTGGAACTGGGCGAACGGCAAGATGCCTTGAATCACAAACTCGGCAAATACGCCGCCGATTGCTGTGACTACGCCATTTTGGTGGGTGAAAAGCAAGCACCACCGCTGAAAGCCGGTTTGCTGGAAGGCGGATTTGACGAGGCGCGGTTGTTTGTGGCCGCCACCTTGAACGAAGCGTTGGCGATCCTTGCCGCGTTGCCAAAAGCGAACGGGCGCACCGTCTTGTTGGAAAACGATCTGCCGGATAACTTCTAAAACCTTTTGACAAAAGGAGTCGTTAGCGTATGAAAACCAAAGTAGCCGTGCTGTTTGGCGGCAAAAGCGTGGAACACGAGGTATCCATCATTTCGGGATTGCAGGCGTATCACGCGCTGGATCGCGAAACCTACGAACCTGTTGCTGTGTATCTTTCCAAAGATAATGCATGGTACGTCGGAGACGGTATTGGCAAAATTGAATCGTACAAAGACATGAAAGCGTGTTTGGCCGCCGCCACACGTGTGGTCCCCGTTGCCACGGCAGAGGGTGTTGCCCTGCAACGCGTGCCGCAAAAGAAGTTTGGCAACAACACGGTGGCTACCTTTGAAGTGGTGCTTCCCGTAGTGCACGGCACCAACGTGGAGGACGGCACGCTGATGGGTATGCTTGAGATGTTGGGTGTTCCCTATGCCGCTTGTGACGTGACATCCTCGGCATTGGGCATGGACAAATTCGCTATGAAAGCGGTGCTGAAAATGGCGGGTTTGCCGGTGTTGGATGCGGTGCAATTCCGCGGTCGCACTTGGGCGGCCGACAGCGAAGCGGTGATGGACACCATTGAAGCGCGGTTCGCCTATCCCGTCATCGTGAAACCCGTCAACCTCGGCTCTTCGGTGGGCATCGCCTTGGCACATGACCGCGCCTCCCTTCGCACCGCGATGGACGATGCGTGCACCTTTGCCGATCGCATTTTGGTGGAAACGGCGGTGCAGAATCTGCGTGAGATCAACTGCGCCGTGTTGGGCGATGCAGACGATGCCATTCCTTCGGTGTGTGAACGCCCCATTAACGCGGACGAAATCCTTTCTTATAAGGATAAATATATTGCCGGCGATAAAAACGGGGGCGGCATGAGTTCGCTCAAACGCATCTGCCCTGCCGACATTCCCGACGAACTCACCGCAAAGGCACAAGATCTTGCTGTCAAAACCTTCCAAGCACTCGGTTGTTGCGGTGTTTCGCGCATCGATTTTCTCAACAATACCGAAACGGGCGAGTTGTACATCAACGAAATCAACACCATCCCCGGTTCGCTGGCTTTTTACCTCTGGGAAGCTTCTGACCTTTCCTTTGCCTCGTTGCTCGACCGTATGATCGGGTTGGCATTCAAGCGCAAGCGTGACCGCGAGGCGCTGAATTTCAGCTTTGAGACCAACATTTTAGAGGGTTTTGGCGGTGCCAAAGGCGCCAAAGGCAAAGCCTGATATATCGTTCGATAACGTAAAGGCTGTTCCCCTTACGGAACAGCCTTTTTACGTTTCTTTGGCATTATGCGCAAAGAAACTCGGCTTTTTTGGTGAATATGTAGAATTGTGTTTCTACCACAATATCTTGTGTTTTGGTGTTGACATGAGAAACAAAATATGCTAAAATGAGCAAGCATCGATAAAAGGAGATATGCGCGCTTATGAACATTCAAGGGTTTCAAAAACTGACACTCCTGGATTATCCGGAGCACATGGCTTGCACCGTTTTCACCGGTGGTTGCAACCTTCGCTGTCCCTTTTGTCACAACGCGGTGCTGGTGCGCACCGTCACCGCCCCTGCCATAAAGGAAGATACTGTGTTCTCCTATTTAGAGCAACGTAAGGGCGTGTTGGACGGTGTGTGTCTGACCGGCGGTGAACCGCTCTTGCAAGCGGATATCCTCCCCTTTTTACAACGTATTAAAGATATGGGATATCTCGTGAAGCTCGACACCAACGGGGCATTACCCAAGCGACTGGCTGAGGTTTTGAACGCCCGTGTGGTGGATTACGTGGCTATGGACGTGAAGAGTTCACCGCAAGGATATGCCGCGGCAACCGGCGGCGTGGGCGACATTACCCCGTTTGAAGAGAGTATGCAACTGTTACGCGACAGCCGCGTTACCTATGAATTTCGCACCACAGCGGTAAACGGGTTACACACCATGGACGATTTCGAAGCAATCGCCCGTTGGCTTCATCCCGAAGACCCCTATTTTATCCAACAGTTTGTGGATTCCGGTGAACTCCTCGGCGAAGGCTGCACCGCCTTTTCGCCCGACGAGATGAAAGAGATTCTCAAAACGGTGCAACAGCATCTCCCCCGTGCATCGCTGCGCGGAGTTTAACATGACAAAGGAAAAGAGGTATGAGTATGTATCGCGTAAACAAGCGTGACGGCAAAGTGACCGAATTTGACATTTCCAAAATTGCCGCCGCCATTAAAAAGGCATTCGAAGCCTGTGACCGTCAGTTCAATGACAACATCATCGACTTTTTAGCTCTGAAGGTGACTTCGGATTTCGAGCCGAAGATTCACGACGGTGTTGTAGATGTTGAGGATATTTAGGACAGCGTGGAAACCGTCCTTGTGCAGGCAGGGTATGCCGATGTTGCCAAGGCATACATCCTGTATCGCCGTCAGCGTGAAAAATTGCGTAACATGAAGTCCACCATCTTGGACTACAAAGAGATCGTGGACCAGTATGTGAAGGGCATCGACTGGCGTGTGAAGGAGAACTCCACCGTGACCTATTCGGTCGGCGGTTTGATCCTCAGCAACTCGGGTGCGATCACCGCAAACTACTGGCTGTCGGAAATTTACGACGACGAGATCGCAAACGCGCACAAGAATGCGGATATTCACATTCATGACCTTTCCATGTTGACGGGTTACTGCGCCGGTTGGTCGCTGAAGCAGCTCATCGAAGAGGGTCTGGGCGGCGTGCCCGGCAAGATCACCTCTGCCCCTGCCAGCCACCTGGCCACCCTGTGCAACCAGATGGTCAACTTCCTGGGCATTATGCAGAACGAG
>JAZNTC010000164.1:0-16868 GCA_045591605.1 Acutalibacteraceae bacterium
CGTGGACGATACATCCTCTCTAATTTTATTCCTAACCGCACCAACCGTACGGTGGGTGGTTTTTTATTTAATATCGATCACTTTGAAGCCGAGGTCGGTTACGGTGCGTGTCAGCAAGTCTTTGTCCTCACAGCCTTTCACGGTTGCCGTCTTTTTAGCGAGATCCACCTTGGCTTTCACACCGGGCAGGGCATTGAGTGCCGTTTCCACCCGACCGCTGCAACGAATGCACGCCATACCTTCAATCGTTATGACCACTTTGCTTCCAAACATACCGCATCCTCCTCAACACAACGCTTTTGCCAGTTCGTCCACGGTGTCCACCGTGTGAAGCGCACCGGCTTTTTTTAACTGTTCTTTGGAACGAAATCCCCACGTCACGAACAAGCCGTCCAAGGAAGCGTTTTGTGCCGTTTCCACGTCCACTTCCGAATCCCCGATATACAGCGTTTCCTCTGCCGTTACACCGAGTTCGGCCATGGCTTGCCACACCGTGTCGGGAGCCGGTTTGCGCGGTACGCCGTCTTGCGACCCCACCGCCAATTCCAACAAATCACCGAAATACTCCTGCGCCAACGGCATCACCGCATAGTGCGGTTTGTTGGACACCACACTCGAACGCACCCCTTGCGCCTGCAAACGGGCGAGCAAGGGCAACACGCCGTCGTACGGGGCGGTGGCTTCACGGCAATGCGCCGCATAATAGGTGTTGAAATCGCTCAACACTGCATCCACCACGGTTTCATCCGTTTCGGGTGGCAGTGCACGGGCAATGAGCGAGCGTGCACCGTTGCCCACAAACGCACGCACCTCTTCGGCGGTGCGCCGAGGGTAACCGCGCCCAACCAGTGCCGTGTTCACTGCTGTTGTAAGATCGCACAGCGTATCCAATAACGTGCCGTCCAGATCCCAAATAATAGCCTTATATCGCATTCTTGATCGCCTTTCTTTCGCCTTTCACTATATCACAAATCGCGAAAAAAGTCAAACCTCATTGAAAGCGATCGCACAACGACTGGATCTGATCGGCCAGTTTTGCCAGTTCTTTATTGGCACGACCGCGGCTCTGTTCCACCAACACACCCAAACGGCGATACACCGCCACCAAGCGGTCGTACACCGTGTTGGCACGTGCCACCTTTTGCAAGCGACGATCGTTCCCTTTGCTTTCACACGTTACGGTATCTGCCAGCATATATACCGCCCCGTTATACGGTGCTTCGGCAGGGATGTGCGTTTGCTCGGTGATGAAAGTGGCGAACTCGTCACACACCGCATCCTCCCCGTGGTTCACAAAGACGTGGCGCGGCAGCGGCGACATGCCCTTCACCCAGCCGAGCAGACGATCACGGTCGGCGTGACCGCTGATGCCGTTCATCTGCGCGATGTTGGCGCGCACTTCAATCTCATCCCCAAACAGTTTGACAGATTTTGCCCCGTTCAACAACTGACCGCCGAGCGTACCTTCGGATTGGTATCCCACAAACAGCACCGTGCTTTCAGGGCGCCATAGATTGTGTTTCAAATGGTGGCGAATGCGCCCTGCTTCACACATACCGCTGGCAGACAAAATCACCTTGGGCGTTTTGTCGGCATTGATGGCACGGGAATCGTCCGACGAAACGGACACACGCAAATCTTGGAACAAAATGGGGTTAACCCCCTCGCCGAGCAGCGAGAGTGTTTGCGGATCGAAATATGCGGTGAGCGATTCATCCCCGTAAATGCCCGTGGCTTCCACCGCAAGCGGACTGTCCACGTACACGGGGAATCCGTCGTGTCTCTTCACAAGTCCTTGCTCTTTAATGGCGCGCAAGCAGTACAGCAATTCCTGCGTGCGCCCCACCGCAAAGGCAGGAATCACCACGTTGCCGCCACGATCAAACGTTTCTTGCAAAATCGCCGTCAACTGTTTCACGTAATCGGGATGCGGTCCGTGCAAGCGATTACCGTAGGTGGATTCGATCACCACGTAATCGGCGGTGTCGGGTTGCTCGGGATCGCGAATCAGCGGACGGTCGACGTTGCCGAGATCGCCCGAAAACAGCACCGTGCGCGTGCCCCCCTCTTCGGTCACGGTGAGTTTGACAGAAGCCGAGCCCAACAGATGCCCGGCATCAAAAAACTCTGCCGTGACACCGGGGAGAATTTCACGGGGTGCGTGATAACCAAACGGCACAAACTGCGTGAGCGCTTGCGCGGCATCTGCCGTCGTGTACAACGGCACATACGGTGCACCGCCCGATCGCTTGGCTTTGCGGTTGCGCCATTCGGCTTCAAATTCCTGAATGTGTGCCGAATCCATCAGCATAATGCGGCACAGACGCGAGGTTGCTTCGGTGGCAAAAATTGGACCGCGAAACCCATTGGCACACAAGAACGGGACCTTCCCTGCGTGGTCGATATGGGCATGGGTCAACAGCACGGCATCGATCTCCCCTGCCGCGATCGGCAGATCGCAGTTTTCATAGATGTCGCGCCCTTGTTCCAAGCCGCAATCCACCACAATACGGTACTTCCCCACCGTGAGCAACGTGCAAGAGCCCGTCACCTCGTGGGCGGCACCCAAAAATTGAAGTTTCATTCCGATTCCCCCTTTTTGGTGAGCACTTAAACCCAAACTCCGTTTTGGGAAGGTGGATTTTCGCTCATCCATTGTTAAAATGATCGCCAATACGACAGTATTGGCTGCGCTTTTGCCGCGACTGAACAAACATCCGCTCTTCCCAAAATCTGCGACCTCAAAGAGAGGAGATTTCGAGTGATCTTTGTTTTGGTCGGGCGAAGTAAGGCTTTCGCCTTGCGAGAACGAGCGAGGCATAAAGCGCCGAAACATCCCGCTTTGCGGCGAGTTCCGGTTTAAGTGCTCACCCTACCCTTACATCATAACACAAACGTCGTAAAAAATAAATGCTAATAACAAAATGTTTACAAAAAAAGTACCGTTGCGAACAGAGTGTTCACAACGGCACATCTTATCCGATTTTCAGTTGCAGACGGAAACGGTCGGAGATCATGGCAATAAACTCGCTGTTGGTTGGTTTTCCTCGCCCGGTATGAATTGTGTAGCCGAAATATGAATTCAGCACGTCCACGTCTCCGCGATCCCACGCCACTTCAATCGCGTGGCGAATGGCACGTTCCACACGTGACGAGGTGGTGGCGTGTTTTTTCGCAACCGAGGGATACAACCGCTTGGTCACGGCATTGATGATCTCTTCATCTTCGATCGCCATCAAGATGGCATCGCGCAGATATTGATACCCTTTGATATGTGCCGGTACACCGATTTGATGAATGATCTCGGTCACCTGCATTTCGAGCGTGTTGCCGCCCGTTGCCGTTACACGGTGTGCTTCCTTTTGCACGCAAATGGAGGTCAACCGTTGCGCCATACCGTCCGCATCGAACGGTTTTAACACGAAATAATCCGCACCGGCCGTCATGGCTTCGCGTTCCAAATTGGGGTTATCAAATGCCGAAAGCACCATCATGATCGGCGTGGTGGCGAGATGCATCGCCTTGATGCTGTGAATTACCCCGACCGCGTCCACCTGCGGCAAAAAGAAATCCATCATCACCACGTCGGGACGGGTGGTCGATACGCGCTCAATCACGCGACGCCCGTCCTTTTCCACCATATCCACCTCTAATCCGTGTGCGCGCAAAGCCGCGGCACACGGTTGCCCGAAATGTTCGCCCGTATCGGCTAACAGTACCCGTATTTTCTTCTCCATACAATATTCTCCCTTATTTTCTAATGTCGTTTTTGCTTGCCGGCAATCAGACATCGACAACCTCTGTCGACGTCAACAGATTACCATATTCTGGAAATTATTGCAAGAGGTTTTGCGAAACTTTTTCCAAATTATGGAAATTATTTTTTGGGCAAAGGGAGAAAAACGAAAAAGAAAGCGGTATTGGCACAGTTGGACACGAATTCAGCCGCCACGTTTGCCGCATAAAAAAGAAGAAAGGAAAGCGGGACGTTCACATCGGGATCATTCGCCTAAAACAAGGATTTTTTGCGGCATAACGCGTCAAAAAGCCACAGTACACGTCAGTGTTACTGTGGCTTTTTTCTTTTCTTCCATCAAAAAATCTCTTGTTTTAGCGGCTTCGCCGTTTTGTAGCCAAACGATTTGTTTTGCTCTCAAAGTTGACAAACTGCCGTAATACTCTATGTCTTACAAGGTTTGGAAACGATGAGGCAGGGCAAATCGCGGCGAAAAACCAATTTCTCCCTATGTGAGCGCCCGAAACACCGTATTCTTTCTTGTCAGTCGATGATGGATGTGTACGAATCCAAGTCGGCAGGCGGTGTGATGATAACCGCATCGCCCAGCGCGGTATAGGTGTTTTCGCTTTGCAACGATACCGCACCGAGCCCCACGCTGTTCAACTCAATATCTGACGTAAAGGTCGTGGGATGACCGTCGGCTGTCACCGTGACCCCCACTTCCGCACGAGTCACCGTGCCGCTTTGCACCGCGCCTGCGCCCAAGTACATTTGTGCATAATCGGCAGCATATTTCGCCGCCAACGGACAGGACACGGTAACATTTCCCGTGGCATCGCGCAGGACAATGGCGGTGCCAAACATTTCTTCGGCGAGCGATTCGGTGGTGCTGAATCCCATCGTTTCAAAAAACGCATCCTCGTCGGTGGGAATCCAGTATTTCTTGTCGTCCAAGAAGAAATAGCCGACGCCGTCTTTCATGTAACCCGACGAATAGGTGTCTCCTGCTTCGCTTTCCACAAACAGCGTAACCTTTCCATCCGTTTCGATGCGCACGATGCGCGCATTGGTGACCGTAACGTCACGTCCCACCTTCATACGCGCCGTGTAGGTGAGTTCATAGGTGGTGTATTCCGCTTCCAATTCCAATGCACGGGAATAGATGTCCCACGCTTCGGCCGCCATTTCGTCGTTGGTGACAGGGGGCGAAACGGTGGTGGTTGTGGTGGTGACACCGCTCTCTTCCCCATCGTTCTCACGGTCTGTCAGATCCACCCGTATACGGCACGCCGTGCATGCGCACAACACGCAACACACCGCCGCCAACGCGATCAATCGCTGTATCATCCTGTTATCCTTTCTTCTTTAACGGGTGCTTCGTGCCGTCCGGCTCCACAATAAAGGTGTTGCCAAGCTGCAATTCCACGTTTTTGCGCACCGCCGCCACATATTCCGCACGCAGGCGCTGTTGCTCTTCTTTTTCCTCTTCGGTCAACCCCTCTGTGCGCGCTTTGCGCGCCAGTTCGTTGATCCGATCCAACCGTTCACTCATGGTATATACTCCTTACTTTTTGTGGGACAGCAACCATTCATAGACGTCCTCGCGGTGATAGGTGTCGGTCCAACTGTCGTGACCATACCCTTCACCGTGCAGGAAGATCACCAACGGCCATTGTTTCCGTGTCACCTTAGCCGTCGGGCAGATACCGCATACGGCAAAGTGGCACGTTCGGTGGTATAGGCTGCTTTTCCTTTTCAAATATCATTATTCTCTATCCCTTATCAAACACACGGCGTGCGCCGCCATACCGTCGCCTGCACCCGTGAATCCCATCTTCTCTTCGGTGGTGGCTTTCACGTTCATCGCCTCCACCGAAACACCGCACACTCGTGCCAAATTCTCGCGCATGGTGTCAATATACGGTAACAGTTTCGGGGCTTGTGCCAACACCGTGGCATCCACGTTGCAGGCGGTGTATCCCTTTTCGTTCAAAAGGGCAACCACATGGGCGAGCAACGCCAAACTGTCCGCGCCACGATACCGTTCATCCGTATCGGGAAACCAACGTCCGATATCGTGCAATCCTGCCGCGCCGAGCAGAGCATCCATCACCGCGTGAGTGAGCACGTCGGCATCCGAATGACCGAGCAACCCTTTTTCGTACGGAATGGTGACACCGCCCAAAATCAGCGGTCGCCCTTCCACCAAGCGATGTACGTCATAGCCGTGTCCGATACGCACCGTTTGCTCCTTTCCGCCACGCAATCCGCGGGCAATCACCATGTCTTCAGGTGTGGTAATTTTAATGTTCTGATATCCTGTGTTCACCAGTTTCACAGGATACCCTGCCGCTTCAAACAACTGGCAATCGTCGGTATAATCCGCGCCTGCCGTTTCGGCTTTTGCCATGGCAAAGCGATACAAATCGGCTTTGAAGATCTGCGGTGTCTGCACCGCCCACAAGGTGGCGCGATCGGGTGTGGATGCCACAATCCCTTCGGGTGATGCCACCTTCACCGTGTCTTTCACAGGGGCGGCGGCCGTGGCCCCACCGTACGTTTCGGCGGCCGTGATCACCGCTTCAATCTCATCGGGTGTGACCAGCGGACGGGCACCGTCGTGCACCGCTACCACCGTGGCGGCAGGTGATACCGCCGCCAACCCGTTTGCCACCGAGCATTGACGAGTGTTGCCGCCCGTGACCACCGCCACCAGTTTGGTGATGCCGTATCGCGTTTTATACGCCGCAAATTCATCCACGTCCTCGGCACGTGCCACCACCACAATCTCATCCACCGCGGCGGTTTCTTGGAACACCGTCAGGGTGTTTGCAAGCACGGGTTTGCCGCAAAGCATCCGACGTTGCTTTTCGCCACCCATACGCGTGGCACTGCCTGCCGCCGGCACGATTACCGACACAAAGCGTGGATTCATGAGGGTTCACTCCTTTTCTGTGTGTACAGACAGCGTGGTTCCGTTGCCGATGACGGTGACGGTTCCCATGCGGTCGGTGCGATAAACGGTGGCATCCGCTGCACGCAAGCGACCGAGCACCGCGCCGTGCGGATGGTCGTATGCATTTCCTGCGCCACAGGAGATCACCGCCACCGAAGGGGTCACCTTTTCCAAGAATGCGGCCGAGGTGGCATCGTCGCCGCCGTGATGGGACACTTTCAAAAAATCCGCATCCGCAAGTTCTGCCGACAAGGTGGATTCCACTTCGTATCCGGCATCCCCCGTGAAGAGAAACCGATTGTGTCGGTAGTCCACACGGCACACCAACGATCGGTCGTTGGTGGCTTCAAAGGTATCCGATGCCGATAGCACCGTCAGTTCTGCCGAGCCGAAATGACGCACCGTGCCGCACTCGGCCTCGGTCACCGTCACGTGACGTGCGGCAAGATGCTGCAACAGATCGCTGTGGGTTTGACTCGGTTTTTCGTCTTTTGGCATGGGCGAGGTGATATACTCCCCCACCGTCACGTGAGAGAGCACCTCTTGCATACCGCCGATGTGATCCGCATCGGGATGGGTGGCAATAACAAAATCCAAATGCGCCACGTCATAGGTTTTCAAAAACTCCGTGATGCGCTTACCGTCGTTATATTCCCCGGCATCGATCAGCACGGCACGGCTATCGCAAAAGAGCAGGATCGCATCGGCATTACCGACGTCCAGCACGTGCACTTGAATTTCGCCCTCCAAGGGCAGTTGGCGTTTACTCGACACACCCGTCCACGAAAACAGACGGTCGGTAAAGCCCGTGAGTTCCGACATAAGGCACACCGTCACGGTGAAGAGCAGGATCATTCCCCACAACAGGCGACCGCGCCACGAATCGTGCGATACCTTGGTTTTTCGCTTCATATTAGCGTTTCCCCCGTTTCACGGGTTTGCGCGGACGGGCAGGTGCACGACGCACACCGCTTTCGGGCGGTACCAAACAATTTGGTCCGTTGCCAATCAAGTCGGCACGACCGGCGCGTTTGAGCGCCGCGCGCACTTTGTCACGGTTTTCGGGGCGGAAATACTGAAGCATGGCACGCTGTTCCGCCTTTTCCGCCGCTGTGCGCGGCACGTAGATGGGTTTCATGGTGTAGGGATCCAATCCCGTATAGAACATACAAGTCGAGATGGTGCCCGGGGTAGGATAGAAATCCTGCACCTGTTCGGGATGCAACCCCTCTTTTTTCAAAAACAATGCCAATTCCACAGCATCGCGCATGGTGCTTCCCGGATGGGAGGACATCAGATACGGCACAAGGTATTGCTTCTTATCCACACTTTTGGTGAGTTCATAAAACCGCTTTTGAAAACGGCGGTAGGTATCGATCGTCGGTTTTCCCATAGCGTTCAGCACGGGGGTGGCGCAATGTTCGGGTGCCACCTTCAACTGTCCGCTCACGTGATGTTGCACCAACTCTTTGAAAAAGGTTTCGTCCTTGTCCGCAAGCAAATAGTCAAAGCGAATGCCCGAACGGATGAACACCCGTTTCACTCGCGGCAATGCGCGCAAACGGCGAAGCAGATGCAGATATTCTTTATGATCCGCCTTCAACGCAGGACACACGGTGGGTGCCAAGCACTTTTTGCCCTTACACAAACCGCGTGTTGCCTGCCCTTCACAGGAAGGGGCGCGGAAATTGGCGGTCGGACCACCCACGTCGTGGATGTATCCCTTAAAATCCTTCATTGCCGTTAACGTTTCGGCTTCGCGCACCACCGAATCTTCACTGCGGCAGGCGATCTGCCGCCCTTGATGAAACGCGATGGAGCAGAAATTGCACGCACCGAAGCATCCGCGGTTATGTACCAACGAAAACTTCACTTCCTGCAATCCCGGCACACCACCCAACGCTTCATACGACGGATGGTATTCGCGCATATACGGCAATTCGTACACACGGTCAAACTCTTCGGTAGAAAGCGGCGGCATCGGCGGATTTTGCACCACGATCACATCGCCGTGACGTTGAATCACCGTTTTGCCGCGCACGGCATCCTGTTCGTCCTGCTGAATACGCGATGCCACGGCATACTGCCGTTTGCCTGCTTCGTCGGGGGTTTTCACCTGTTCAAACGAGGGGCATTCCGCCGCAGGGCGCGGTGTGTACTCCTTCACGGGCACCGCGAATGCCGTGCCGCGAATATCGGTGATGGAGGAGATCGGCTCGCCTGCTGCCAAACGGCGCGCCACTTCCACGTCTGCCGTTTCCCCCATGCCGTACACCAAAATATCCGCGGTGCTGTCCACCAAAATGGAGGGGCGCACCGCATCGTCCCAGTAGTCGTAATGGGCAAAGCGGCGAAGCGAGGCTTCGAGGCCGCCGATTAAAATCGGAATATCGCCGTACATTTCGCGTGCCCAACGGCAATACACAATGGTGGCACGGTCGGGACGGCGACCTGCCACACCGCCTGCGGTGTAGGCATCCTCACTGCGGCGACGGCGTGCCGCGGTGTAATGCGCCACCATGGAATCGATGTTGCCGCCGTTGATGAAAAAGCCGAGGCGCGGACGGCCAAACACCGTCAGATCATCCGGTCCTTGCGGCTGTGAAAGGATCGCCACACGAAACCCTGCCGCTTCCAACACACGAGAAATGATCGCCGTGCCGAAACTGGGATGATCCACATAGGCATCCCCCGTCACCAACACAACGTCCGCGGCATCCCAGCCGCGCGCGATCATCTCTTCTTTTGTCAACGGTAAAAACGGCATATTGGCAATTCCTTTTCATCAATCGTTGCGCAGAGCGTTCATTTCCAGCCATTGTTGGCGCGTAATCAACACCTGACGCGGTTTACTTCCCTCGTGCGGACCGACAATGCCGCGCCGTTCCATTTCGTCCACAAGACGACCTGCACGCGCATAACCCAACCGCAGTTTGCGTTGCAACAGCGAGGTGGATGCCATACCGGCTTCAATCACCACTTCCACCGCCTGCGGCAACATCTCATCCGACGTTTCGTCCTCATCGTCCTCCGCGGCACCGGCGGCTCCCTTGGTGTTTGCCGCACTTGCCTGACGTTCGATCTCTTGAATGATCTCATCGTCATAGATCTCTTCGGTGGTTTCACCCTTCAGGAAATCCACCACCGATTCGATCTCTTCCATATCCACGTAACCGCCCTGAATACGCATTGGTTTGGACATACCGAGCGGCATAAACAGCATATCACCGCGTCCGAGCAGTTTTTCCGCGCCGCCGCAATCCAAAATGGTGCGCGAGTCGGTGGCACTCGCCACCGTCAACGACAAACGGCTGGGAATGTTCGCTTTGATCAGACCCGTAATGACGTCCACCGACGGACGTTGCGTGGCAATCACCAAGTGCATGCCGGCAGCACGGGCCATCTGCGCCAAACGCACAATGGAATCTTCCACTTCGTTCTTTGCCGCCATCATCAAGTCTGCCAACTCATCGATCAAAATGAGGATCTGCGGCTTGGTTTTCAGCGTATTGCTCTTTTGTGCCAAGCGGTTGTATTCTTCCAAATTACGCACGTTGTTTTCCGCAAATGCTTTGTAACGTGCCAACATTTCGGTCACCGCCCATCCCAACGCACCTGCCGCTTTGCGCGGATCGGTCACGACCGGAACCAGCAGGTGCGGAATGCCGTTATAGGCACCGAATTCGACCATTTTCGGGTCGATGAGCAACAACCGCACTTCATCGGGCGAAGCGCGGAACAGCACGCTTTGAATCATCATGTTGGTGCACACCGATTTTCCCGAACCGGTCGTGCCGGCAATCAGCAGGTGCGGCATTTTGGCAAGGTCGGTGTACACGATGTTGCCGGCAATATCGCGGCCCAGCGCCACGGTCAACTTGCTTTTCGCGGTGGCGAATTCGGGGGCATCGATCATCTCACGCAGACCAATGGACATGCGTGCACGGTTGGGCACTTCAATCCCCACCGCCGCCTTGTTCGGGATCGGTGCTTCAATGCGCACACCCGTGGTAGCAAGGCGCAGTGCAATGTCGTCTGCCAGACCCGTGATCTTGCTCAATTTCACACCGGCGCTGGGTTCCAATTCATACCGCGTCACCGACGGGCCGCGCGACACTGCAATCACACGGGCACTCACGCCAAAATCGTTGAGCGTTTTGATGAGCAGCTCGGCGGTCTGCTGTTGTTCTTGCTGTGCCGCCGCCACGTTCTGTTCCTTCACCTCGTGAAGCAGCGAAATGGGCGGATAGCGATAGGCAGGTGCCTCCGCTTCTTTTTCGGTGGCTTGGGCCAATTCACCGCCGATGGAGTCATCCGCGCCGCTTTCGGCAATCGGTCCCTCCGCTAATTCGGCAAGCGGAATGTTTTTGCGACCGCGCGCTTTTTTCTCCTCTTTCCCCTCGGCTTCGATCGGCGCAGATTCTTCCTGCGCATATCCTTCGCCGAGATCCACGTCGATCACCGACACCGCCGCCTGCTCTTCACGCTCTTCCTCTTTCTCGTGATCAAACGCTTGTTTACCCTTCTTATCCGGGACACCCGTGACGGCTTCTCCGTCCTCCTCTTCCGCGGCGGCACGGCGTGCGGCCGCACGCTCTTTCATCATCGCCAGCAGTTTGGCAGGACCCTTGAACAGCACCAACACGCTGGTCTTGGTGGCAAGCATCACAAACACAAACAGCAAGAGAATCAACACCACGCTGGCCATAACGCCTTTCAACGCATATTCCAGCGGATGACCGAACAGAGCGCCGAAGGCACCTGCACCGTATAACCCTTTGCCCCGTTGAAACGCCAAAGACAAAGCTGCGCCAAACGGTCGGTCCACTTTTGCCGCGAGCGTATGTATGGTGCTGCCGAGCAACAGCAACAACAGCGAACCGCCAAGCGTGTGTTTCACCAGCACCTCGTGTTCCACTTCTTTTGCCAACAACACCGACACGTAAATGAGAAGCGGCGGCACCAAAAACGCACAAAGACCAAACATGCCAAACATCAAATGCCGCCAAGCCGGTGTGCACATGACACAGATGAGTAACACAGCCACAGCAAACAAAATCACCGCCACCCCTTGATGGGACAACGTAGTTTGCTTCTTGGACGTGCTGCCTTTGCGTTTGGTTGATTTTTTCTTCGCCATCTCTCTAACCGTCCTTACTTTTTGTTTTCTATCATTCGATACAGCGCCGCGATTGCATCGCTGAGCGACCCCGATGCATCAATCAGACCTTCCCGTACCGCGTCGTTGCCGTCCAACACACTGCCCATATCGGTGGTGAGTTCATCGGTGCTGTTGCACAGCACGGCAAACCGTTCTTCCGACAAGTGGGAATGGTCGCACACAAAACGTGCAATACGTTCTTGCATACGCTGAAAATAGCGAAACGCCTGCGGCACGCCAAGCACCAATCCGTTGGTGCGCACGGGGTGAATCGTCATGGTTGCGGAAGGGGCAATAAACGATTGCTTTGCCGACACCGCCAACGGCACACCGATGGAGTGACCGCCACCCAACACCAACGATACGGTGGGCTTTTGCATCCCGGCAATCATCTCCGCAATGGCAAGTCCCGCTTCAATGTCCCCACCCACAGTGTTAAGCAGAATAAGCAGTCCTTCGATTTCCGGGCTTTCCTCGATCGCTACCAGTTGCGGCAACACGTGTTCGTATTTCGTGGTTTTGTTGTCACTGCCCAGCGCATAATGTCCTTCGATCTGCCCGATAATGGTGAGGGTGTGGATGGTGTGGCGCCCGTTATCGGTCACCACCGCACCCGTTTCCACCATATCTTTCAGTTGTTCCTGCAACACACGGCTCTCGTGCGCTTCGGGGCGTACCGCTTCGTTTTTGTAATCACACATGTTCTGTCACCTCACGGGACAGTGTTCCCGTAAAGTAACGGTTTATTACACCTTGAACACAAGGTAACTGCAACCCTTCATCACAGCGGTGGTACCGTTCACCTCGGCATTGCGCGAGCCCGTGCGGCGGTAACCGCCTTTCACCGAACGCAACCCTTCCAAATACCGCACAGATCTCCGATACCGTCACCGTTGGTATCATAAAACGGTTGCGGATACACGTTACAGATCATCGAGTTTTCGGCCACGTGGGACAGGACATGGCGATACCCTCCATATGTTGTTAGCTATATATTTTTACTATACCATATATCCACACAAAAAGCAATAAAAAAAGCAGGGTTCTTCCCTGCTTTTTGTTATATGAGTTTCTCCACGCCGAGCATGTTTTTGCGGCGGCGCAACAGCGCACGAAGCGCAAAAAACAGCACCGCTGTGAGGGCACTGTTGATGCCGGCTTTCAACAGATTGAACGGCAAAATGGCAGGGAGCAACATCTGCACCACCGCCGCACGCGGTGTGCCCAAAAAATACACCGTTAAGGTCAGGTTCATCGGCACCATGACCGCCGCCATCCCGAGTGTGCCGAGCAATAAGCCGATAACAAAGCGCACGGGTTTCACGCTTTTGTGAGTAAATGCGCCCACGATGCACACCAACACGCCCGATGATACCAGATGCATCACCGCACCAACCCAACCGTTGCCGCCCAGCAAAAATGCCTGAATCGCCGAAACGACCGCAAGCATCATCAATCCCCACCCGGGACCGAACAGCACGGTGGCAAGCAACACCGGCACGTCCGCCATATCGTACTCCAAAAACGGCGCTGCGGGAATCAACGGAAAATGAATAAACCACACCAACATCACCGCAATGGCGGCAAGGCAGGACGTTTGGCACAGACGTAACAGATGTTTGGTTGTCATACCGTAAAAAACCCCTTTCGAAAAAACAAGCCCCGTCCACAACACGTGACGGGGCAAAACAAAGCGACAAAAGCCGTCTTCTCTCATCCGGACTGTACCGTCGGCTTTGGAATTTCACCAAATCGGTCGGGATCGCTCCCGAATCGCGGGCTGTAACCGCCGGTGGGGAATTCCACCCCGCCCCGAAGACCTCTCATTTTTGAGCATTGTAGCACAACACGTGTTATTTGTCAAGAATTTTGTGTTCGGGACTTGCCCCCGTGCAAATAATGTGGTATACTATTCTCGTAATTTTTCGCTATGAACAGGAGTACCCGACATGACGATGCAAGGATTTTCTGCCGGAGTGGAGCCGGGCGGTCTCTACCGCATGGCAGATATACAACTGCTGCTTTGTTATATGCTCAATAGTGTGAGTGAGCCGTTGCCGCGCGACACCGTGATGGAGATTGTCGCCGGTGGTGGTATGGCGAACTTTTTTGAGACGACCGAAGCGTTGGAAGGTCTTCTCACCGCCGGCAGTGTGACCGAAAGTGAGGACAATGAACGTCTGCTCACGTTGGAAGAAAACGGGCGTGTGGCGGTGCACACGTTGCATGACCGCCTTCCCCTCACTCTGCGCGAACGTTCGGCGAAAGCGGCGTTGCAAGCCTTGGCGCGCCGTCGCAACGAACGTGAATGTGACGTCAGCGTGACCGATCACACCCACGGTTGTTCCATCACCTGCGCCATTCGGGATGAGGAAGCACCGCTGATGTCTCTTTCGCTCAAGGTGGGCGATCACAGCCAAGCCGACTATATCCGCGAACACTTTTTGGACGATTCAGGCCTGTTATACCGCAGCGTCCTTTCGATACTCACCGGGCGTGCCGAACTGCGCGAAGAGGACGGCCGCACGGTGATCTACGTGCTGTGACCCCGTGTGTGGCAGTGCCGTCGGATGTGGCGGCACTGCTTTTGGTATTACGGCAAAACGGATTTGAAGGGTACGTGGTGGGCGGTTGCGTGCGTGACAGCCTGCGCGGTGTCACACCCGACGATTGGGACGTCACCACCTCTGCCACACCGCAAGAGATGCTCTCGGTGTTTGCCGATTATCGCACCGTTACAGTGGGGATACAGCACGGCACGGTGGCCGTGTTCACCGATTGCCGCACGGTGGAGATCACCACCTTCCGCACCGAAAACGGCTACACCGACAGTCGTCATCCCGATCACGTGGCATTTGTGACCGACGTGACCGAAGACCTGCGGCGACGGGATTTCACCGTCAACGCCATGGCGTATAACGAAGAGCAAGGATTAATTGACCCGTTTGGTGGGCAAGATGACCTTTCTCACGGGGTATTGCGCGCCGTGGGCGATGCTGCCACCCGTTTTTCGGAGGATGCCTTGCGCATCTTGCGCGGATTGCGCTTTTCCTCCACCCTGGGATTTGCCATTGCACCCGACACCGCCCGTGCATTGTGCCAAACGCGTGACCTTTTGTGCCACGTGGCAGCGGAACGAGTGGCGGCGGAACTGACCAAACTGTTGTGCGGACAAAACGTGTTTGCGGTGATGGACGAGTTTCGTGACGTGATCGCCACCGTGATTCCCGAATTGCGCGACACGTTTGATTTCAATCAAAAAAGCCCCCACCACGGGTATGACGTGTATCATCACACGTTACACACCGTGGCGGCGGCACCGTGCGACCCCGTGGTGCGGTGGGCAGCCTTGTTACACGATATTGGCAAGCCAAAAGCCTTTACAGAAGATGCCGACGGACGCGGTCATTTTAAAGGTCATGCACAACACAGTGCCGTATTGTGCAAAACAATCCTCACCCGTTTGCGTATGGATAAAGCCACCGTGCGCACCGTGACCCTTTTGGTCGCGGAGCACGACCATCAGCTTTCCTCCGACGTCCCTGCGGTGAAACGTGCGCTGGGTCGCTTTGGCGAAGCGACGTTGCGCCGCCTGATCGCCCTGAAACACGCCGATAACGCGGCGCACGGTGTGGGCGAAACCGACCGCATTATGCGCTGGCAAGCGGTGGAATCCACACTGGATACGGTATTGCAAAGCGGCGAATGTTACTCTCTGCGCGATCTCACTGTGAAGGGAAATGACATTACAGACAACCGTATTGCACAAGGCGAAGCGGTGGGGCGCTGTTTGCAATTCTTGTTGGATGAAGTGATCGACGGGCATTGCGCCAATGAACGCGATGCACTTTTGTCCCATTTGACCGCCGTTATGGACAAGGGGGTATGTTTTTGAACGCCTCTTGTACCCTTTGTCCGCGCCGTTGCGGTGTGAGCCGTGCAGACAACCGCACATTGGGTGGTTGCGGCGTGACCGCCACCGCACGCGTGGCACGTGCCGCCCTGCACTTTGGAGAAGAGCCGTGCATCAGCGGCACACGCGGTTCGGGCACGGTGTTTTTTGCCGGATGCCCCTTGCATTGCCGTTTTTGCCAAAACCGTTCCATCAGCCAAGAGGGATTTGGAAAAGAGGTGTCCCCTGCGCGGTTGGCCGATATCTTCCGCGAGTTGGAGACAAGCGGCGCGCACAACATCAATTTGGTGAGTGCGACACAATTTGTCCCTATCCTGCGGCAAGCACTTGCCCTTTACAAACCGTCTGTGCCGATCGTGTACAACTGTGGCGGATATGAACGCGTGGAGACTCTGCAAACGCTGGAGGGATTGGTGGACGTCTATCTTCCCGACTTCAAATACATCGACAACGCGTTGGGTCTGGCACTTTCGGGTGTACCGGACTATGCCGAACGTGCCACCGAAGCCGTGTTGGAAATGGTGCGCCAAACGGGGCCGATGCAGTTGGACGAAGACGGCATAGCCACACGAGGCACGATGGTGCGCCATTTGGTGTTGCCGGGGCACACGCGCCATTCCATGGCGGTGCTGGATCATCTGGCCGCCACACTCCCACACGGCACGTTTGTGAGTTTGCTGTTTCAATACACCCCTATGGGCGATGTGGAAGGATTTCCCACCCTTTCGCGCCGTGTAACACCGCGTGAACGTGACAAAGTGTTTGATTATATGCTCGCTTGCGGATTGACCGACGGCTATGCCCAAGAGGCCGGCAGTGCTTCCAAGGGATACATCCCGGAATTTGATCTCACGGGCGTTTAAGGTGACACGAGCGATTCGAACCTGTTTTAAGAAGGCGGATTTTCGTTCACCCTGCGCTAAAATACTCGCCAATACGGAAGTATTGGCTCCGTTTTCGCCAAGGTTTACCGAGAAATCCGTGCTTCTTAAAATCTTCGACCTCAAAGCGAGCAGATTTCGTGGGGTTTCCGTTTCTTCTTTTCTGCCGACAGGCTCGCGCCTGTCAAAGAAAAAAGAGCGGAAAACACCGAAATATG